>CAYSVF010000048.1:0-11328 GCA_964434415.1 uncultured Parvibaculum sp. | reverse complement strand
GTCTGTTCGCAGATCTGCGTGCCGCATGACGTGACGCTTGAACTGACGGTGCCCGCCGCCAGGAAAAACGAAGCGAAAAGCGAAGGGAAAAACGGCGAGAAAAAGGGTGAGGGGTACAGGCCCGCGCCCGACACGGAATATGCGCAGGACATTCGCGCGGCGCTGTCGCGCGTGCCGCTCGCTCCCAAAATTCCCGGACGGGTAAGCGCCGCGCTGCGGACGAAAGACGGCAAGGGCACGCTGGACGTGACATTGAAGGAAACGCCGGACGATCCGCCCATGCTTGCGGTGGAGGGGCCATATTATGCATGGTTCGGTGTGCCCGAGGTGACGCGCGACGCAAAGGCGATCCGCTATGCGGTCCCGGTTCGGATCGACAAGGACAAGTCGCTCGACGGCAAGACATTGACGCTCACCCTGGCGCGCGCGGACGGCCGGGGCGGGTATGAAACCGAGTTTACCGTACCCGGCGGCGAGGCCGCCACGAAACCGAAACCCGGCGCTGATGCCGGACAATGAGGAGGCGATCATGACGATCAAGGTTGGCGACACGATTCCCGAAGCGACGCTGATGAAGCTCACCGACAAGGGCCCGGCCCCGATCAAGACGAGCGAGTTGTTCAAGGGCCGCAAGGTTGCGCTTTTCGCGCTGCCCGGCGCCTTCACGCCGACCTGCTCCAACCAGCATCTGCCGGGTTTCATTCAGAAGGCGGATGAATTCAAGGCGAAGGGCGTGGACGAAATCGTCTGCCTGTCGGTGAACGATGCCTTCGTGATGGGAGCCTGGGGCCAGCAGCAGGGCGCGGACGGCAAGGTGACCATGCTGGGCGACGGCAATGGCGACCTGACCAAGGCGATGGGCCTCGACTTCGACGGCTCCGGCTTCGGCATGGGCACGCGTAGCCTGCGCTATTCCATGCTGGTGGAAGACGGCGTGGTGAAGTCTCTGAACCAGGAACCGAACCCCGGCGAAGCGAAGGTCTCCGGCGCGGAGCACCTGCTCGCGGAGGTTTAGGAGAGCTTTTCTGTTGAGACGTCATGCCCCGCTTTATGCGGGGCATCCACGTCTTGGCGGTAAAGAAAAGACGTGGATGGCCCGGACAAGCCGGGCCATGACGGTGAAGGGGCTACCCCTGATAGGGCACCATGCCTTGACGCGCGAGTTCGTCGGCGCGTTCGTTTTCGGGGTGGCCGGAATGGCCTTTCACCCAGTGGAACTCCACATCGTGGCGCTCAAGCGCGGCTTCGAGGCGCTGCCACAGCTCGGCATTCTTCACCGGCTTCTTGGCCGCGGTCTTCCAGCCATTGCGTTTCCAGTTGTGGATCCATTTGGTGATGCCGTCGCGCACATAGGTACTGTCGGTATGAAGCGCCACCTTTGACGGACGCTTCAGCGCTTCGAGCGCCTGAATGGCGCCCATCAGCTCCATGCGGTTATTGGTGGTCGCGGTCTCGCCGCCGCAAAGCTCTTTTTCCTCGTCGCGCCAGATCATCAGCGCGCCCCAGCCGCCCGGTCCCGGATTTCCCGAGCAGGCGCCATCCGTATAGATGTCGATATGGTCTTTCATGCCGCTCTTATACGTCGATTCCATAGGCCGCGGGCGAGCCGATATCGCGGTGGAAGCGCAGGCGGCGCAGATATTCGGTCGGGTTCTTGGGCTGCACGAAGGCGCCGGGAGGATGATTGATCCAGTCGTAAAGCCGCGTCAGCAGGAAGCGCATGGCGCTGCCCTGTGCGAGAAGCGGCAGGGCCTCGATTTCTTCCTTCTCCATCGGGCGCGTCTGGCGATAGGCCTGCAACAGGGCGCGCGCCTTGGTCACGTTGAACGAGCCGTCGGCCTCGAAGCACCAGGCATTGAGGCAGATGGCGAGGTCGTAGGCGAAGGCGTCGTTGCAGGCGAAATAGAAGTCGATCAGCCCGGACAGCTTGTCGCCGATAAAGAAGACATTGTCGGGAAAGAGATCGGCATGGATGACGCCATGCGGTAGCGCCTTCGGCCAGCCCTTTTCCAGCGCGTCGAGTTCCGCCTCGATCTCGGTGTCCAGCCCGCGCGAGAAGTCTGCGATGCCCTCGCGGCAGGAGGCGAAGAGGGGCCGCCAGGCTTCCACGCTCAACGCATTGGGACGGGCGATCTCGAAATCGGCGCCTGCCAGATGAAGCCGCGCCAGCGCCGCGCCCACTTCCACGCAATGGCGCGCCTGCGGCCGCTTGATGGAGATGCCTTCGAGAAAACTGATGATGGCGGCGGGCCGGCCGGCCAGCTCTCCCTGCATACGCCCCTCGCGATTGGCGATCGGCGTGGGGCAGCGAAGCCCGTTCGACGAGAGATGGTTCATCAGGCCGAGAAAGAAGGGCAGGTCTTTTTCCGCGACGCGTTTTTCGTAAAGCGTCAGGATGTAGCTGCCCTTGTCGGTGTGCAGAAGGAAGTTGGAATTCTCCACGCCTTCCGCGATGCCCTTGAGCGAGAGCACGTCGCCGATGTCGTAGTCTTTCAGAAAGGCGCGCAGCTCCTCGTCGCCGACTTCCGTGTAAACCGCCATCCGCGCCGCCTATTCCGCCAGGACGCGCGGCAGCTTGAACTGCACCGCTTCGTCGCGAATGAGAGCCGTCTCGACCTTGACGTCGTAATGCTCGCGAAAGGCGTCGATCACTTCCTCGACCAGCACTTCCGGCGCGCTGGCGCCCGCCGTCAGGCCGATCGTGCCGCCATCCTTCAGGACGGGCCGGAGCGCGGCCCAGTCGATGTCCTCCGCGCGCTGGACCAGCGCCGCATAAGGACAGCCCACTCGCTCCGCGACTTCCACGAGGCGCATCGAGTTCGACGAATTGGGCGCGCCGATGACGAGCAAAGCATCCGAACGCGGCGCAATCTCCTTCACCGCGTCCTGCCGGTTGGTGGTCGCGTAGCAGATGTCTTCCTTGTGCGGCCCCGTAATGTCGGGGAAGCGGCGGCGCAGCGCGGCGACGATGGCCGAGGTGTCGTCCACCGACAGCGTGGTCTGGGTGATATAGGCAAGTTTCGACGGATCGGCGGGCGCAATGGCCTCGGCATCGGCCACCGTCTCGATCAGGGTGACGGCGCCGTCCGGCAACTGGCCCATGGTGCCGATCACTTCCGGATGGCCCGCATGGCCGATCAGCAGAACCTGCAAACCGGCATTGTGATGGCGTTCCGCCTCCACATGGACCTTGGAGACGAGCGGGCAGGTGGCGTCCAGATAGAAGAGCTCGCGCGACTGCGCTTCCGCCGGGACCGATTTCGGGACGCCATGGGCGGAGAAGATGACCTTCGCCCCTTCGGGCACTTCGCTCAGCTCTTCCACGAAGACGGCGCCCTTGGCCTCGAGCGATTCCACCACATAGCGGTTATGCACGATCTCGTGGCGGACATAGACGGGCGGGCCGAATTTCGTCAGCGCCAGTTCGACGATCTGGATGGCGCGGTCCACCCCGGCGCAGAAGCCGCGCGGGCTTGCCAGAAGCAGGGTCAGCTCGGGTTTGGCGTTCATCTCGTCCGTCCGATCGCCCTCCGGGGGGGCCTCACT
This sequence comes from uncultured Parvibaculum sp., assembly GCA_964434415.1. Lineage (GTDB taxonomy): Bacteria > Pseudomonadota > Alphaproteobacteria > Parvibaculales > Parvibaculaceae > Parvibaculum. The sequence goes on along the minus strand of CAYSVF010000048.1, from coordinate 7,782 downwards.
GAGTGTGCGCTGTACCATGCGCTGCAAGGGGCGCTTTCGATGGGCTCAACAGCTTGTGATGGCGCATGCAACCCGATAGAGTTTCGGCGCTGCGGCCCTAGTGGAGCAAATTCCGGTGGTCTGATCCAAGCAGGCGGTGCCCATCTGTTTGGATCAGACCACTGGGCCTCAAGCACCTCGCCGGCCTCGCCCAAGCCTCTGAAAAGCAAGGACGAAGGCCCTTGTTCGCGGTAATAGAGGGGGGCGGGCAGCCAAAGTCAAGAAAGGCCGCGCCCGGGGCTTACGCCTTGCCGCTCGAGCCTGCATCGTCAGGGATATGGCTTTCGTTCCGCCCCGGAACAAGGCCGACGCTCAATCGGGATTTCATTCAAGACCAACTCGGGTAAGGACCTCATGCCGTTTTCCAACGTCTTGCGCCGCACGGCCGCTCTCGCAGCCGCCCTGTCCGTCACGCTTCTCGTCGCCGGCTGCAGCACCGACGATGAAGGATACGCGACCTCCGGCATCGGCAGCATGCTGGGCTTCGGCGGCAGCACGCAGGAGGGCGGCACCGCCGCCTATCCCTGCCCGAATGTCGGCGTGCTGGACCAGGCCGACCGCATTACCGCCTTCAACGGCAACGGCCAGGACATTACCGACGTCGCAGTGCGGGCCGAACTGAACAAGGTGGTGACCCAGTGCGAATACAACCTGTCCGACTCCACCATCACCTTCGACATCGCCTTTGACGGCGTGGCCGAGCTTGGCCCGGGCGCGACCTCGAGGACCCAGAACCTGCCGGTCTTCATGGCGGTGACGCGCCGCTTCGGCAAGCTGGTGAAGAAGCAGACCATGACGCTGCCCGTCACCTTCGCCCCCGGCGAGACCAAGGTGCGCTTCACCAAGATGCTGGAAGGCAATGTGGTGCCCTATGGCAAGGGCGCCGATGGACGTATCTATTACATCCTTGTCGGTTTTCAGCTTTCTCAGGACCAATTGGCGTATAATCGTCGGGTCGCGCCGGTTCCCATTCGGTGAGTCGCGGGAGAACCGTTCAAAGCGAAAAGCTCCGGTCTCGCCGGGGCTTTTTTCGTGATCCCGGGAATTTCGGCTAAGTCATTGAAATAAAGGTATTTTTATATCGTTATTTCCATACTAACCCACTGAAAGATATGTATTTTTCGAATTGACGAGATTGACTCTCGGCCGATTTCGGACAAATATCCCTGCATACAGATGATCTCTGCGGGAGAGTTCGAGGGTGTGTTTTTACCCTCGACGCCGAAGGAGCAACCGCCCCGGAAACTCTCAGGCAACGAGGACCGCAGAAGGATGAAACTCTGGAAAGCAGACAGGCCATAAGCGGCCTGTCTCACCGAAGGGCGTAAGCGGCGGCCGGCTTTGAAGGCGGCTCCGCGAAATCTCTCAGGTTCCGCGACAGAGTGGGGCGCTGCCGAGCACGAGAGTGCAGGCGTGCTGCCACCCCGATTCCACGAGAGCCCGTAAGGGTGGTGGACGCGAAACGGAGAGACGGAGCCCTGACTATGTCGGAAGCGATAGCCGATACCGGCGCTGAGGCGCCCCTGAAGAAAACCCCGCTCCATGAGCTCCATGTGGAACTGGGCGCCAAGATGGTGCCCTTTGCCGGCTATGACATGCCCGTCCAGTACAAGGACGGGGTGCTGACCGAGCATCTGCATACGCGTCAGGCCGCGGGGCTGTTCGACGTATCGCATATGGGGCAGGCCTTTCTGACCGGTCCCGATCACGAGACGGTCGCGCGCGCCATCGAGAAGCTGGTGCCGGGCGACGTGCTGGCGCTGGAACCGGGCGCGACGCGCTACACGCTGCTGCTGAACGAGAAGGGCGGCATTCGCGACGACCTGATGATCACCCGCATGGCCGGTGCGGAAAATGACGGCAAGCTCTTCCTCGTGGTCAACGCGGCCTGCAAGGACGCCGATTTCGCGCATATCGCGGCGAACATGCCCGCCGGTGTGACGCTCAGCGTGCTGGCCGACCGTGCGCTCATCGCCCTTCAGGGCCCGAAAGCGGCCGACGCCATGGCGGAGCTGTCGCCGCAGACCGCCGACCAGGCGTTCATGACGGTGAACGAAACCGATATCGACGGCGCCGCCTGCCTTGTCAGCCGCTCGGGCTATACCGGCGAGGACGGCTTTGAAATTTCCGTGCCCGCCGACAAGGTGGAAGCGCTGGTGCGCAAGCTCCTGTCGGATGAGCGGGTGAAGCCCATCGGCCTTGGCGCGCGCGACTCGCTGCGCCTGGAAGCCGGGCTCTGCCTCTACGGCCACGACCTCGACGAGGAAACGACACCCATCGAGGGCGCGCTGACCTGGACGATTTCCAAACGCCGCCGCGCGGAAGACGAATTTCCCGGCGCGGATGTGGTGCTCGGCCAGATCGCGAACGGCGTGTCGCGCAAGCGCGTCGGCATCCTGCCCGAAGGCAAGGCTCCCGCGCGCGAGGGCACCGACATCACCGATATGGACGGCAACAAGATCGGCGTCATCACCAGCGGCGGCTACGGCCCCAGCGTGGGCGGCCCGATTGCGATGGGCTATGTGAAAACCGATTTCGCCAAGGACGGCACGCCGTTGCAGCTTGTGGTGCGCGGCAAGGCGCGGCCCGCCCGCGTGACGAAGATGCCGTTCGTCGAAAAGCGGTTCTACCGCGGAAAGTAAGTTCACGGACGATTGCCGGCACTGCAGGGCCGGCGCTCGCGAAGCAAGAGGATAATCAGGGGATCCCCATGAGCGATATTCGTTTTACCGACCAGCATGAATGGGTTCGCGTCGACGGCGACGTGGCCACCATCGGCATTTCCGACTATGCGCAGGAACAGCTTGGCGACGTTGTGTTCGTCGAGCTGCCGGAAACCGGCAAGACACTGGCCGCGGGCGACGAAGCCGCGGTCGTGGAATCGGTGAAGGCTGCGAGCGAAGTCTATGCGCCCGTCTCCGGCGAAGTCGTCGAAGTGAACGGCGCACTGGAGGACGAGCCCGGCGGCGTCAATGAAGACGCGATGGGCAATGGCTGGTTCGTGAAGCTGAAGCTTTCCGACACGTCGGAACTCGACAAGCTGATGGACGAAGCGGCCTACAAGGAATTCTGCGACGGGCTTGACTGAGACGTCATCCGGTCCACGTCCCGATAAGGGCAGTAGTGCAAATTAAAGGGCATCAAGTTATGCGTTACCTTCCGCTGACAGATACCGACCGACAGGAGATGCTGGGCGTCATCGGCGCGAAAAGCGTCGATGAGCTGTTCCGCGACGTGCCGGAAGCGGCGCGCCGCGACGGGCTGGTGGACCTGCCGAAACGGCAAGGCGAACTGGAAGTCGAACGCGCCCTTTCCAAAATGGCGGCGAAGAACGTCGCCGCGGGAGACGTGCCCTTCTTCGTGGGCGCGGGCGCCTATCGCCACCACGTGCCGGCCTCGGTGGATCATCTGATCCAGCGTTCGGAGTTCTTGACCTCCTACACGCCCTACCAGCCGGAAGTGACGCAAGGCACGCTGCAATATCTCTTCGAATTTCAGACGCAGGTTGCGATGCTGACCGGCATGGAAGTGGCCAACGCCTCCATGTATGACGGCTCGACGGCCTGCGGCGAAGCGGTACTGATGGCCAACCGCGTGACCAAGCGCAAGAAGGCCGTGCTCTCCGGGACGCTGCATCCGCAATATGCGGGCGTGGTGCACAATCTGGCGGAGTTCGCCGACTTCTCGCTGGAAACCATGCCGCCCGTGCTGCCCGGCGCAGCGGAAGACATCATCTCGCGCATCACCGATGAGACGAGCTGCGTCGTCGTGCAGACGCCGGGCTTCTTCGGCGAGCTGGCGGATCTGACGCCGATTGCCGAGGCCGCCCACGCCAAAGGCGCGCTGCTGGTCGCGGTGGTGCCGGAAATCGTTTCGCTCGGCATGGTGACGCCGCCCGGCGATATGGGCGCCGACATCGTGGTGGGCGAGGGGCAGTCGCTGGGCAACGGCCTCAATTTCGGCGGGCCCTATGTCGGCCTCTTCGCGACGCGCCAGAAATATCTGCGCCAGATGCCGGGCCGGCTTTGCGGCGAGACGCTGGACAGCGACGGCAAGCGCGGCTTCGTGCTGACGCTGTCGACGCGCGAGCAGCATATCCGCCGAGAAAAGGCGACATCGAACATCTGCACGAATTCGGGCCTGTGCTGCCTGGCCTTCACGATCCATCTCTCGCTTCTGGGCGAGGACGGCTATACGCGGCTTTCGCGCATCAACCATGCGAATGCGGTGAAGCTCGCTGAAAAGCTCGACGCCATCGACGGCGTGGACGTGCTGAACGATGCATTCTTCAACGAGTTCACGCTTAGGCTTCAGGCCCCTGCCAAGAAGGTGGTCGATGCGCTGGCCGAAAAGGGCGTGCTGGGTGGTGTGCCCGCCTCGCGCCTCATCCATGGCGATCCGTCGGTTGAAAAACTGCTGATCGTCGCCTCGACCGAAATCAACACCGATGCGGATCGCGACGCCTATGCACAAGCGCTCGCCGAGACGATGAAGGAGGTGCTCTAATGTCCGGAATGAACAAGCAGGGCCGTCCGACAAGTTTCGCGGAAAGCGGAGCAGGCGCGGAACGCACGACCTTCACGGGGAACAAGGGGCTCGAACTCGAAGAGCCGCTGATTTTCGAACGCGACACGCCGGGCGCCTGCGGCGTCGATCTCGACGAGCCGGAAGGCTATCAGCCGAAGCTCGGCAAGTTCGAGCGCAAGGGCCGGATCGGTCTGCCGGGTCTGTCGGAACCGGAAGTGGTGCGCCATTTCGTGCGGCTGTCCTCGAAGAACTATTCCATCGATGCCGGGCTCTATCCGCTCGGCTCCTGCACGATGAAGCACAATCCGCGCCTGAACGAAAAGATGGCGCGGCTGCCGGGCTTCGGCGACGTGCATCCCTTGCAGCCGGAACAGACGGTGCAGGGCGCGATGGAACTCATCGACACGCTCGCCCACTGGCTGAAGACGCTGACGGGGCTTCCCGCCGTCGCCATGTCGCCCAAGGCGGGCGCGCATGGCGAGCTGTGCGGCATGATGGCCATTCGCGCCGCCATCGAGGCGAAGGGCGAGGGCGAACAGCGCCGCCGCGTGCTGGTGCCTGAATCCGCGCATGGCACCAACCCGGCCACCGCCGCGCTGCTCGGCTACAAGGTCGATACGATCAATGGCGACGGCAATGGCCGTGTGGACCTCGAAGCGCTGCGCGAAAAGCTCGGCCCGGACGTTGCCGCGATCATGCTGACCAACCCGAACACATGCGGATTGTTCGAGCGCGATATCATCGAGATCGCCAAGGCCGTGCATGAGGCGGGTGCGTATTTCTATTGCGACGGCGCGAACTTCAACGCGATCGTGGGCCGCGTGCGCCCGGGCGATCTCGGCGTCGATGCGATGCATATCAACCTGCACAAGACCTTTTCCACGCCGCATGGCGGCGGCGGGCCGGGCGCAGGGCCCGTGGTCTTCTCCGAGGCGCTCGCGCCCTTCGTGCCGCTGCCTTACGTGGTGCAGAAGGACGGCGTTTACGACCTCATCGAAACGGAAGACGAGGCGAAAGCCGACGGCACCACGCCGTTCGGCCGCATGACGGCCTTCCACGGCCAGATGGGCATGTTCGTCCGCGCGCTCGCCTATATGATGAGCCATGGTTCCGACGGGCTTCGTCAGGTGGCGGAAGATTCCGTGCTCAACGCCAATTATGTGCTGGCCTCGCTCAAGGATGTGATGAGCGCGCCCTATGAAGGGCCGTGCATGCATGAGGCGCTGTTCGACGACCGCTTCCTGAAGGGCACGGGCGTCGAAACGCTTGACTTCGCCAAGGCGATGATCGACGAGGGCTACCACCCCATGACCATGTATTTCCCGCTGGTCGTGCATGGCGCGCTGCTGATCGAGCCGACGGAAACGGAATCGAAGCAGGGCATCGACCTCTTCATCGCCACGCTACGCGATCTCGTGGCGGCGACCGGCTCGAACGACAAGGAGCGCTTCACCGGGGCCCCGCATTTCGCCCCGCGCGGCCGGTTGGACGAAACCGGCGCGGCCCGCAAGCCCGTGCTGCGCTGGCAGCCGGAAATGCCGGCACAAGCCGCGGACTGAGGCGGGTGGCGGAGAGAACCGCCGGACAAAACGGCACGCGACATGAAAACCGCCGGCTCTATGCCGGCGGTTTTTGTTTAGACTGAAGCCCGCAAGAAACGAAAAAGCCGGGGGGACAATATGAAGACGGGATGGAAGATCGCCATAGGCGCAGGCGTCGCGGTGGTGGCGGCAGTCGCGGCGGTCGGCGTGTGGAAATGGCCGGACATCCAGCGGGCGCGTTTTGTTGCCAGCATGTTTTCGGGTCAGGAACAGGTCGAGCGCTTCCGGAATATGGATGCCTATTTCCCGGTCCGGGTGTTCCATCGTGAGGGGCCCGTCTCCGACCTTCCCCAAGGCGATGAAATCCAGCTGCCCGCGACCTATGCCTATGACGGCGAGAGCCGCGATACGCAGACATTTCTGGACGATACCGACACGACCGGCCTTCTGGTCGTGAAGAATGGCCGGGTGACCTATGAAAACTACCGGCGCGGCAACACGAGGGACACGCGCTGGATTTCATGGTCCGTCGGCAAATCCTTCATTTCCGCGCTGATCGGCATTGCCATCGAGGAAGGCAAGATCGCGAGCGTGAACGACCAGCTCGTCACATATGCACCGGAGCTGAAAGGCACGAGCTATGACGGCGTGACGATCCGCAATGCGCTGGAAATGTCGTCGGGCGTCGCCTGGAACGAGGATTACAGCGATCCGGACTCCGACATTTCGCGTTTCGGCCGGGCGCTCGCCTTTGGCAGTTCCATGGTGGATTTCGCCAAGACGCTGGGCCGCGCGACCGAGCCGGGCAAGGTGAACCTCTATAACAGCCTCGATGCGCAGATGCTGGGCCTTGTGCTGCTGCGCGCGACAGGCGAGAGCCCGAGCGAATATCTGGAAGAAAAAATCTGGTCGAAGATCGGCGCCGAGCATGACGGCTATTGGGTGCTGGACGATACGGGGATGGAGCTCGCCGCAGGCGGGGTAAACGTGACGCTGCGCGACTATGCGCGTTTCGGTCTTCTCTATCTGAATGGCGGCAAATGGAACGGCGAGCAGCTCGTGCCGGCGGACTGGGTCAAGGCATCGCACACGCCGGATGCGCCGCAGCTCATGCCCGGCAAGCAGGACATTTCCGACACGGTGTGGGGCTATGGCTATCTGTGGTGGCTGCCGCGCAAGGCGGACGGTCCCTATGCGGCGGTGGGTATCTACAATCAGTTCATCTATGTCGATCCGGCGCAGGATCTCGTCATCGTCAAGACATCGGCCAATAGCGAGTACGGCCAGACCAATGACGAGACGAGCTTCCGCGAGGATGAGACCATCGCGCTTTTCGAGGCGATCGCAGCGGCCACGCCGGCGGGGAATTGATGGACGCGACGCGGTTTACCGAATTGGCGCTCACCAATGAGGCGAACCGCGCCGTCCTGTCCCTGTTGCCTGCCCTGGGGCTCGCCGATAGCTGGCTCGTGTCGGGCTGCCTGTTCCAGACCGTGTGGAACGCGCTGACCGGCCGCGCGCCGGGCTATGGCATCAAGGATTACGACATCTTCTATTTCGATCCCGACACCTCATGGGAGGCGGAGGACGATGCGATCCGCCGCGGACAGGAAGTGTTCGCGCATCTTGGCGTGGAAATGGAAATCCGTAATCAGGCGCGCGTGCATCTCTGGTA
>CAYSVF010000047.1:0-11352 GCA_964434415.1 uncultured Parvibaculum sp. | reverse complement strand
CATTATATGTAAAAGAGCGTCTACTCGTTGAAAACGAGTTCGCACGTTCCGAAAAACTCCGCGACGAGCCCTCTGCCGCTGCGAGGCTCGATACCTCCGCCGCCGCAAAATACGTCGAAGAGAACAAGAAAAACCGCGCGACCCCAGGGTCTATCCGGCGTGATGCGCCGGCGGAAAGCAGCTCCTGGCTAGCTCCCGTGTACCGCCTCATTGCCGGTCCGCTGCGTGGAGTTATTGTCGAAGCGCGAGCGCACATGCGGTCTGATGATCCGATCGCTGGCGTTGTCAATGTCGGGCTGGCCCTCTTCCATGGCGGCGCGGCGATTGCCGGAGCCGCGACGGCCGGGAAGCTGCTAAGTTTTTTGCCGGGCGTCGGCTCTCTTGTTAGCGTGTTGACGAGCATCGCGCTGCTGGTCGGCGCCGCGCTCTTGTTCTTCGGCGGCGTCCTCGCGATCGCAATTCCGTTGACCGCCTTCGCGTTCGTCGCGATCGCCGTGATCGGCTGGATGCTGCTTGTACTCGAGTCTCTCGTCGCAGCCGTCATATGGCTCGTGCTCATGATCCGCTTTGACGGCGACGACTTTCTGGCCGAATCGCAAAGACCCGGGGTTTTGATTTTGCTAAACCTGTTTTTAAGGCCGGGGCTTGTTGTTGCTGGGTACGTCGCGACCTTTTTTCTCTTGGCCGCCGCGTACAAATTCCTGGGCTTCCTCGCGTTCAGAATTCTCGATCCGAGCATGGTCCAGGCTTCGCTCGTCGGCATTGCAACAACGCTCACAACGATTGCCATAGTTTGCTACTTATATGTGTCGACGACGATGCGCATCATGTCTTTGATCGTCGATCTTCCCGACGCTGTGATGCGCTGGTTCGGCGCTCCGGGCGACGGTCGAGACGCAAACGATGTCCGGGCCGTTGCCATGATCGCCTCTAGCCAGGCTGGCCGGGGCGGCCGAGGAATGGCCGGGCACGCTGGCGCCGCAGGCGAAGCCACGGGTCAAGCCGGCCTGGCGGTCGGCAAAGGCGTGGGGAAAGGCGCCGGATTAGTTGGAAAAGGCGTCGGGAAGGGCGCCGGCCTGGTGGGCAAAGGCGCCAGCGCTGCGATGGGCAAGATGCGCGGCGGCGGGGCGGAGTGACCGGGTTACAGCTGAGGGCAGACCCCGGGTCTATATGGGCCCGGGGTTATTGTTCTGACCGTCGTCAGCCAGCTCTTCGATCTCGCTCGCGACAGAATCAGGAAGATCTTCGATCGCGCCGACTTTCCTGCGCCGACCTCTCAAGCGGTCATACTCTTGCATCGACATCAAAACGAGCCGCGGCCGGTCGTGATATGTAATGACCACAGGCTCTGACATAGCCGCTTCCAGAAGCTCTGCGGCCTTTTTCTGAATGTCTTGAAGCCGGAGCGTCTGCATATTTTGCTTTCCCTAGCAGCCCCGGGTCTATATGGACCCGGGCCCCAGTCGGATGCTCACGCCAGCCGCTGAATCAGCGTTGTCATGCGTGCGAGCTTGTCATCATGATGATCAATCCACGCCGGCACGGCGGATGCGGACTGCGGATAAAACGACGGAACATAGCCGATTTCTTCGCGCATGATTTTGATGTTATCGATCATGATCGCCACCCGCTTATCCCGCGGCGCTTCGCCTCGGCGCGGCAGCGGACGTGCCCGACCTTGGCACAACTCTTTTATCGTTTTCACTTTTCGATTTCCTTTTCCAATGCCGCCGCGACGCCTTCCAGCTTTCTCGCGTGCTCCCGCACGATCCGCATGAGATGGGCGAGGTGGGCGTCAGTGACGGGGCTACCTTCGGCAACGATCAACCGCATATGCCGGTCGGTCATGCCGATCTCCCGCGCGAGATCCGATTGCCAGCGAGGCCCAAAAAGAGCTTCGCCGGCGCGGATGAGCAGGTCGAGGCGATTCACAATCGGACGGCTCGCTTGATCGCCTTTTTCAGATCGTCGGCCTCGTCGACAAACCTCGGCTCGACTCCCTCGGCCGGCTCTTCCTCGAAGATCGAGATCTTAAACTGCTTCGCCAGAGCTACCGATTTGTCTATACCGGTCACAACGATCACGGGGTCACCGGAACGCTTGAAAGACATGGTCCCGTCGGGCAAACGAGCAGGCATGAACCCTTCACTCCGAAGGAATGCGACGCCGGCTGCGGCACGCGGTCGAGCCTTGCGTTCGGGCCGGGGGACCCGTTCCTCTTCCGGCTTCGCCTCCGGCGCCACCGCAACTGCGGGCTCTTGAGATACCGCAGCGGCTGGGACGACCTCGACAACCGCCGGCTGTAATTCTGGCACATCACTACCTTCAGCTTCGATCTTCTTAATCAGAAAAGCGGCCCGACGAACGCGGGTTTCTTGCACCCCGTGAAGCGCGGCGCAATGCGTAACTGTCCGTCCGTGCAACATGTGCGAATGGGGCCACGCCCGAGAGGGCGGGCGGATATGCGCACAACAATCGCATCGCTCAGCTAGCCAAAATCGTCCTGCTTTGTCGAATTCGCCTTCTGGATGCTCGCCCCGTGCTTTCCGGCGCAAGAAGCGCTCCGCCGCGGCTCGCTCCTCGGCAGTAAAAGCTTCTGCGCGGAACTGAGACGTGTAAGTCATTTTCGGCATCGCTTTTCTCCTTTGTAATATCCTAAAGATAGGAGATGTAGCGAAAAAATGAAGGGCAAATCGATTTCATCCGAACACAAACCTTTAATGCAAAACACACAATTGACAGAAATCCTCCGACTACGTCTGTTTTTTGCAAAAGTACTCTTGAATGTTCGCCCCCGCTTGCTATCTTTTGTTCATCGTTTCCCGCCGGACAGGCGGCTTAAAGATTGACTGCGAGATAATACTCAATGTCAGAAACGTTTCCCGCCGGACAGGCGGCTTAAAGAACTGCACTGCCGGATAGGCAGCTGAGAGAACTAAGACTCCGCTTCGCTTACTACGAGAAGCTGAGACATCACTGCCGGATAGGCAGGTGAAGTCGCCCTTCTTTGGGCGTGGATTGAACGATCGAAAAGTTGCGGCTGGTCCGCGATCTTGTTTGCTACGACCCCCGGCTTCGGCTGGGGGTTTTACTTTGTCCGAAGGCCCGGCGGAGCCGCACTCGGCCGACAGGCCGGGCGTGAGCGCAGCGAATGCCGCCGAGCAAAGCGTGTTTTTCTGACTATCCTCGACGATCAGCCGCGCAATTGAGCGAAGCGCTCCCCAAAACCACCCGTTGCCGAGCAATTCCAAGTAGAGGCCCCATTTATAACCCGCAGGCTATAAACCCGCCCACACTCAGGAAATGTCCGCACTCGCTTTAAAAAGTAGGCTGCGGCGGAGAAATGGGCTCGACGTCCATAAAATTGTCAGGCACCGGCGAATTGACGATCCGCACCGCGGGTTTTGCGAGCCGAAGTCCTTTTGCAGCTCGCCCGCCTGGTGGCGGCACCGGTTTAGACCGGGGCGGGGCAGGAGGCTCACTCGCAGCAGCGCCCCGCCGCTGTACGCTCAGGCGCTCGCCGGAATCCGCCTGGGGTTCTTCCTCCGCCGCGAGATAGTCGCTCGCATTAGCTTTTACGTCAGCAGCATCGACTTCCCTCCAAAACGCCGCCTTGACGTCTTCTAACGCCACTTCTGGCAGATCATCAGCCTCATCGTCCGCATGCGCTCCGCCGCCGTGGCCCTGGCTATCTATCTGGAAAGGCTGCGGCTCCGTCGCGAGGTTCGCTGCGATGCCGCCCGCGTTAATATAGAGCCGGCACTGCTCGCGATGTCGCGTCGCGGCGACATATGCGCTTTGAGAGCCGTATGAACCCGGGGTAGCAGCGACGACGTAGGAGTGATCGACAGTCGCCCCCTGTGCTTTATGCACGGTTGTGCAATAAGCATAGCCTAGCCGCGGCACAGGCTCTGCCTTCGGATCGTCCCGCCAGCCCGCCATTTCGCTGGGCCGGAACCGTTGGACCGAACTGTCTTTGTCAAATTTGAATGTAATGACCGGATCTCGCTTTGAGCCGCTAATCGCGAGAACGGTCGCTACGTCCGAATTGTTCACGCGGCCATATCCCTGAGCGGTGAAGCTCTCGCCGAAAATTACGCGATCACCGATCGAGATTTCGAGGTCCGTTGCTTTATTAGCACCGGGGCCTATTGCTCGGATCGTGTATCGACTTTCTTCGACCAAGCCGAGATCACGACACAGTTCGCGCAGTCGGGCATTAAGCCTGTTGACGTCGACATTGCGCTGTGTGACGACGATCCTCGTCGAGTCCGGGTTTTCAGCGATGTCGTCGGCGTAATCTGCGAGCAGCGCATTCTCGAGCTCGGCCGGTCCATCGGCCCACTGGATCGCGCCGGCCTCATCATAAGCCTTCATTCCGGCCGAGACCTCACCGTGAGCCATCGCCATCGACGCCTCCCGCATCCAGCCGTGCCGCTGCCGCCGGATCTCATTGATACGCGACGATGTGAGCGTTTTCTGAAGCATCCGCAACGGCGAGCCGGCGGCGACTGGCTGGAGCTGGCGGGTATCGCCTACCATCACAAGCTTTGCCCCCGCCTTGGCCGTGGCCCGCACGAGCCGATCGAGGTCGTGTAGTCCGACCATGCCTGCCTCGTCCACAATCACAACGCTGTCGCGATCGAGCTCGATGTCGCCATGCTCGAGTCGATGCAGATAGCCTGTCACCGCGCGGGCGATGCCGTCTTTAGTCTTCTTCTTGCCTGCGGTCCGGGTCTCCTCCTCGAGCACTGAAGTGGCCTTCCACGACGGCGCGATCATATGCGGCTCAACACCCGTAGCCCGAATTGCATCGGCGACAGCTGCAAGGGACGTCGACTTGCCCGCGCCCGCGGATCCTTCAACGATCGAGACGCCATCCTGATTCAGCGCGTGCCGGATCGCCGCTGTTTGCTCCGTGGAGAGGCTGGCACCTTCGAAACGTGTGGCGAGCTTTTCGTTCGTCGAAGCAATGGCCTTTTCGACACGCCCCGCCGAGACAAACTCTCGCTCGTCGCGACGTTTCTCTGCTGTGCGAACAAGCTCACGCTCTTTCGTAAGGGTCTCATGCGTTGAGTAGACCGGGTTGCCCTGCTTGTCGCGGCCGATGACGATTACCCGACCTTCGCTCCGCAGCCATTCCACCATCTCCAGCGCAGCGCCGGCATCAGCGAGGCCCTGACATTCGCGGGCCACGGCTTCGATCAGATGCCGCTGCTCGATCACGGAATCCGTTTCAAGTAACTCGTCAAGCGCCCGAACAGCCCGCCGCTGAGCAATAGTGACCGGGTCTATGCCGCCACCGATCGCGCCGAGCTGCTCTGCTTCAAGCCGGGCATAGGCGAGAGCGGCGTCCCAGACGCTCCTGCGGCTGAGGCCTAAGCTCTCCAGGTCGTGATTCCAGATTTCTTCGAGTTCATCCGGTGACGGGACCTCACTTTTAGATTGGCGGGTCGCGAATGCAGCGGATTGCGCGGCGGCGCGATGGTTCGCACTGTCCAGCCCGCGCAAGGAGAGTTCGCGGTCGATTTGCTGCTTGCGGCTCGACCATTTTTCGCAAAGCTCGGCGGGAACACCGGCGACTTCCGCACCGTGAGGCCCTGCTTCAATCGCGATGCCAAGGCTTTGGAGCTCCGCCGCAAGCTCGGCTTTGTAGATAGAATCGAGCGCCCGCGCGAACTTTTTGAGCGAGTAGTTGTCCAACCCACCCGTGGAGCCATCCGCGCGGACGCAGGGCATCATTAAAAGGCAGTGTTCGTGCAGCTGCGGCTCGCCATCTCGATTTGAACTGTGCTGAAAACGGGCGATTGCGTAATGCTCAGCGGCTTCATACTGCAGCGTCCCGCGTGAAGAGGACCCACGACGGGTCTCGATCAGACCGAGTTCGTGCGCAACTTCCAGAGCCCGCGCCACAGCCGCGGCATTTGCCGCTTCGACCGCGGCTCGCTGGGAAGCGTTTCCACAAGCCCAGATGGTCGAGACTGATTTCGGGGCGCTGATGCATAGATCATAGCCGATGCGCGAATTCTCATTCCTCTTCGCATTCGCCTGCAGCAGGGGCTGGCCGGTACGAGGGTGGCGGCCCTCGGAAAGAGACGTCGCATCTTGCCGCGACACGCGAGAGCCGCTTTCCGCGAAGGCCAGGACACTCCCCGGGCGGGGAGGGCCCGGTGTCCACCACGTGCCGGGTGAGGATTCGTTGTCGCTGTAATATGAGAGGCGCCCGCCAGCCGAGGCCTCAGCTTCGGCTTCAACCGCCAAGTAATATTCCAGCTCTGAAACGGGCGTGACTTCGATCACCGGGGCTTCTCCTTGGGTGCTTGGGCGCGACAGCGCAAGCGGCGAACGCCGCCCCCGCCGCGAAGCGGCTCTGCGAGAAGCATCGCATGCGACGACGCAAAAAAGCCCGCGCAAGCGGGCTCTCACACACCGCGGGTGCGTGGTGTGTAGTCTAATAATTCAACATTCAATTTTTTATTCGAGAACCACTGGTCTTTGCCGCATTCCAACGAAAGCCAATGCCTCAGAAGACGGACGATAAGGCCTTTAAATATCCGTCTTGAACTTCGTATGCGGAGGAAAATGCCTTGCCGGGACGGGCAAAACTGCGTTGCTGGGTTCAGGCCGAGCCGCCGCAGGGAGGGCTTATAACTTAGAGCTAAGTTACCTCTAAGTTAGTCTGGTGACCCTGACTCACACAGCCGTCGCCGTTTTCCACGCTGCATCGGCTGGTGCGAAAAAAATGCAAAAAAAATGCATCCCGGCACTTTAGAAATATCCGCCCCTGGATATTTCTCCTGCACCATGAACCAGAGGTGCACACCATGACTGACACGGACACACCCGCCGCCCCGGCCCCCAAGCGATCTTTCCTGGGCTCTTTCATCCGCGGCTTTTTCCGGCTCCTCGGCGCTCTCAGCTACGCGTTCATCCGCGTATTTTTCTTCATTCTGTTTTCGCCGCCGATGATGTTCCTGGCCGCCGTCTTCGTGCTGATCATCGGCTGGCGCTCCGGCGCACTCCTCGCGCTCGCAAAAGTATTCGTGATGGCACTCGTCGCCGTCATCGAATTCGCGATGTCTATCAAATTCCCGCTCGACCTCACTGGCCTCTGAGCCCCGCATCGCATCTGCATACGTCGTCGTCACAACACAACCTGACTCACACGGAGAGAGCTATGACTCTGCGCACACCACGAATCCGTCTCGCGCTTGCGGTCGCGACGCTGTTGATCGCAACACCTGCACTCGCATCAGACTATGTGCCGCCCGCTCCGGGGGCGGATGGCTATGTCCAGCCGACCGACCCGACACGGACGCCGTATTCGAACCGGGCGACAGCGACGACGGACGGCATCGCGGCGCCGGAAAATCAGGACACCTTCGCCTACCCGAACGGCCAGTGCTGGGTCGTGCCGAACCGGGATAACCCGGCTGGCACCGCGATCTTCGTGCCCTACAAGCACGCGGAGGAATGGACGCAATTCAAGACGAATTCGCCCTTTGGAACGCCGCGCCGCTGCACGAGCGGATGGCAGACGACGGCCTGGTCGACCTGTTCGGCGTCCTGCGACGGGACGATGACGCGGACGGTGACGTGCACGGGCGAGGACGGTGAGGTCGCGCCCGATGCGGCCTGTGCAGGCGCTAAACCGGCTGAAACGTCGAGCTGCGGCGGAACGTGTACCCCGCCGCCGCCCGTACCCGGAACGATTTCTCCGACCTGCACCGCCCGGGTTAAATACGACTACACCGGCGGTGACCAGTTCTACGTCGTGGGCAATGACTGCAACGGCGGCATCGGGGTGCGGCTTTGGGGAGCCGGTGGCGGCGGTGGCATTCCCGTCGCCGGATCCGGGGACTATTCATTCGGCGGCAGCGGTGCCTACGTTGAAGCGGTGCTGCCCGTGCCCGCTGGAACGCGTTTGAAAGTCATTGTCGGCCGCGGCGGCTGCGCACTGAATACCGGGCAGGCCAACTACAATCAGGCGCATTGCGGCTATGGGGGCGGCGGCGCGGGGATCTTCGGTACGGCTTATTACGCCGGCGCTTCCGGTTGGGGTGGCGGCATGGCCGCGGTCGTGAATGCCGACACCGGCGAATACCTGGCAATAGCCGGCGGCGGCGGTGGCGGCCCCGTGACCCAGGTCCGGTACTACGACGGCGGCCAGGGCGGAGCGCCGAATGGCGGTGATGCGAACCCTGTTGTCATTTACTCGCCTAACGGCACGTCTGCCCGCGCTGGCGGCAGCGGCGGCACGACCACTGCGGGTGGTTTGTACGGCTCGACTTGGCAAAACTGCGGCAGTTACCGGGGCATCGGAACCTCGTCAGAAGCCGGCAGCCAGTACACCGGCGGCGATGCCGGCGGAGATGACGCTAATCAAGCCAACTATGCCTTCGGAGGTGGTGGCGGTGCCGGGCTCTATGGCGGCGGTGGTGGACAGGGCTGCATGACGAATGCTGCGACGAATAACTCGCCCGGCGGCGGCGGTGGCTCCTCTCTCGTGCCGACCGGTGGCACGGCCATGGCCGGTGTGCGTGGCGCCCCGGGTGGTGCCGACACGAGCAAAGGCTGGTCCCCGGGCATCGGCGTCGGCGGCCGCGGAGCGGAAGAGGGCGGCAATGCCCGGGTTCTGTTCTTCGGCGCCGGACTTTGACGGGGGAGGCATCGAAAATGGACGCATCCGAAAAAATCGACAGCGTGAAGTCGAGCCTCCGCGCCGCCGTGAACCAGCCGCCGCCGCCGAATCTAAGCACTGCAAAAAGCGTCGTCCGCGCCGTAATGCCCGAGATCGAGCGGCTCATCCGTCAGCGCTACAGCGTGACGGCGATCGCCGTGATGCTGCGGCATCGCGGTGTTCGGATCGCGCCCGGGACTCTCCGAAATTACATACGCGAGTTCCGCCGCGAGCGCGAACAGCGACGTCGGCGCTAAAGCTGACTAAATCACTCGGGAAAAATTTTGACACGCGCTGGCGCCAGCCAAGCGCGAACACTGGAGGCATGACATGTCGTCGAAATTCCGCTGGAAACTCGCCGAAATCCGCTTTGACCCGGCCCTGCATGCCGACTCCGACGAGGTGACTATGAAGTGGAATCCGGAAACCGAGGAGCTAGAGGTTCCGGAGAACGTCAAAACCCGCCTGCTGATGCTACCTGCCGAATTCGGCGGCTGGTGGCCGACGGCGGCTATGGCGAGCCGCTTGACGCACCGGGGCGCGCTCGAGGTCAAACATATGATGTGCCTTTGTGCCGAACTCTTCGCGTTGATTGGCCTGAAGAGCATGTCGAAACTCGATGCATATGACGCCGGTGCCCTGATCCGCGCGATCTGGCGGCCGGAGGAAGTCGTAGCCGAGGCACGGACGCGGGGTATCGACATGACGATCGATGAAGCGCGGCTCACAAGCGAAGAGACCGGCGTTGCGTTGACGCTGCTTGCTGAATTCTTGTCCGGCGTCGACCCGCGCGACACTGCCCGCATTCGCCTGCTCGACGCACGGGACGCGCTAAGAAACGTCCGTGCAACGCTGCTCGCACTGGCCGCGTTTGGATACGACGACCCGGTTGCACTGCGCGAGTTGCTGCCGCTTGCGATCTTCGCTGCCGATGCCGCCGCTGAGGATAACAACGCGGATTTAATGCGGATGAGCCGGGCTTTGGTCATCGAGTGTGGTCAGCGCATTTCCACCGCGTCGACTGAAGCATGGGCCGCGTCACGGGAGCTACATAAGAAGCTCTCCGGAGCCTTCGCGGCGCCCGATTCGCATCCCCGGTTCGATAAGGCAAAGCACGCAGAAGCTGCGGTTCAGCCAGACAGGCCGAGCTTGGTGGTGCTCTCGGGGGTGAAGGTTGAATCCGGCGATCGCGACCACAAGAAAACGCTTGAGCAATATGCCGTTCTCGCGCAGCCCGTGCCGCTTGCTGGCGGCGAGGCCGATCTCGATGTACTTCACGACACTCTCACTAGCGAGTTTCCGTGGCTCGAGGAGCACGTTGACGACTTGGTCAGCGATCTCGCATTCCGCCGCCGCATGGGGCAGCCGTGGTTCAGGCTTCCTCCCACGCTGCTTGTCGGACCGCCTGGTGCGGGTAAGACCCGGTTTTGCCACCGTTTGGCTGAAATTTGCGGCACGGCGGCGGATACGATTTCAGTGTCCGGGACCGGGGACAATCGCATGCTCGCCGGTACAGCTAGGGGCTGGGCATCAGCTCAGCCGTGCTTCCCGATTTTATCAATGCACCGGCATAAGGTCGCGAACCCGCTTATCGTGGTCGATGAACTCGATAAGGCAGGGGTTCATGTCGTCGGGACAGTCCATCAAACGTTGCTGAACATGACCGAGCGCCAAAGCTCAAGGCGGTACTTTGACGAATGCCTGCTGCAAAATACGAACCTCGGCGAAGTATCCTGGATTGCCACGGCGAACAATCTCGAGCCGCTTCCCGATCCGCTGTTGAGCCGCTTTCGCGTGGTGCGCGTCCAGAACCCGGGGCCTGAGCATTTCGATGCGATCGTCACGTCGATCCATTCTGATTTCGCCAAGGAAATGAACGTGCGGCCCGATGATCTGCCCGAATTGTCCGAGGAAGCCATAGATGCTTTGCGCGAGGCGTTTGCTGAAGGGTTTTCGATCCGCAAAATCAAGGCCGCGTATACCCGAGCTCTTACCGTCGCGCCGCAGGTGGGGCAGGGGATGCGGTGGCATTGAGTTACGGCGGCCATAGCGCTTTCCGGGGGTCGAGTAGGGTGCTTGAGCCAGGTGTCGGTCAGAGCTTTCTTCGGCCGCCTGGAGAGGCTTTTCCGCTGGTGGTGCGGAAGTGCTGCAAATGTCCTGAGGTCATTCAAGCTGCCGCTGCGAAATCCGGAAAAAGCCCGTTCGGGTAAGCCCGCTCGATGTAAGCGTCCTGGCTTTCGTGCTTCCGTCGGCGCGGCGCGGGCGGCATAAATCCGAATTTCGGCGGGCGCTGAGTTCGTGCAAATCTTGCGCTGACGTGCCCAGGCAGTAAAAGCCCATCCGTGCGCCGCGCGAATCGCACGAGTCTCCCGTTCGCGTAAGTGGCGAATGCGCCACCGATGTGCCTCACATAGATCCATGCTCCGGAAGTCCACAGCTCGACGTCCCGCAGGCAATCCGTCGTGCACCAGCTGCCAGAATCGTCTTCGTCGTCTTCGACCCGGAATTTCCGGTATTTCCGCTCATAAGCCTGGTTAAATCGCGTGACGCGGAATTCCGCCAGCCGCCCGACGAACTTCGGCTTTTCGCTCTTCCACGCTTCCCGCATTTTTGCCGTTTCTCTCTCTGCCGCCAGAGCTTTGACGGCGGGCGTGTACGGGCCCGATGTAGCA
>CAYSVF010000046.1:0-11413 GCA_964434415.1 uncultured Parvibaculum sp. | reverse complement strand
CCGTACGTCCGCCACTGGCCGCTCAGGTCCGAAACGGCCTTATAGGGCATGGAGAAGATCTCGCCCCGTTCGACGTTGATGTTGCCGTCGTCGTGGTTGACGTCGGCGCCGGAACCGTCCGACTGGAGGCAACCGCCGTTCCAGTAAGAGATGTGAGCGCAGCTACGCCCTTCCGTCCGCATGGCGGCGGATACGGACACCGTGGTGTCCAGTTGCATCGTCAAATCGCTGAATTGGAATTCCAGAGCGTCAGCCTGTGACGCGAAGAGCGCCGGCGACAATATCAGTGACGCGGCGACAAGCGCGCGCCGCCCGCTTTTTGCGGGCGAATGCAGGATTGTCATTCTTTCCCCCCTTTTCCCCTTTACGTTTCTACTACGTGCTTTTGTTTCTCTCGCTTCCGCGAGCGCCGCCCGCTCATCGACAAATGCCCGATGACGCAACGAACTCCTCCCTTTCGAAGCGAGTGGAGTATGCGTGAAGGAGGCAGGCCGGTTGAAGGTGGCTTCTGGCCAATGTGACGGTTCGATCTGGCCAGTTCGAAAACCCCCTTCGCGGCAGCCGGTTTCCGAGCGGCGGAAGTGCCACAGCGCCGGATTTTTCGTACCGCGAAGTGGCACGCGCCCAATTCGCAGCGCGACATACCCTTATTTTTCACCTTTCCCCGATTCTCGATTTCCCGGGACAAATTATGCGTACTCCCAATGTGGTTTTGTCTTTCGCTTCTTCTTCGGATTGACAGGTCAATACTGTGTGTCCAGACTTCATTACGGGGAGGGAACGGTCATGCGCGTCACGAAGAGCTATCCGCTAGCGGCCTGTGTGGTCATCGAGGAACTGGGCTTCGATTCATCGACGCTGCAATCCTTCGAGGGGCTCGGACTTTCGGGCGACGACCTGCCCGATCTGTGCCGGCAGATCGCCATCAGCGCGGACCATCACCCGGAACTCGGACTGCGGATCGGCCGTTCGCTGAGCCTCGGCTCGCATGGCATATTCGGCCACGCGCTAATGAGTTGCAGGACACTGCACCAGGCGGCGCGGATATTGATGCGATACAACCCGCTCGACGGCGAAACGCGCTGCGCGAACGTCTCCTATACCGCCGACAATGTGGTGCTGAGTTTCGTTTCGCCCTTCGAGATTCCGTCCTTTCCCGGCCTGATGAGCGAAATTTTCTTCGCCGCCGTCGTCAATGCGCTGCGGGAACTGCTGGGGACGGATCTGAGCGGCGCCCGGCTGGAGCTGGCGCATGTGCCGCGGATCGACGAGGAGCGCTTTTCCGACCTCATCAAGATGCCGACGACCTTCGGCCACAAGGCCAACCGGCTTCTGGGGCCGATAGAGGCGATGCAGCTTCCCCTGCCCGCCGCGGAGATCGATACGGCGCCGCTTTATCTGGAGCAGTGCGAGAAACTGCTGGCGCAGATGGGACGCGCGCATGGCACGCATACGCAGGTGCGCCGGATATTGATGCGCATGAAACCGCAATTCCCGCGCGAGGGCGAAGTGGCCGCGATGCTGAATATCAGCCCCCGCACGCTGCGCCGCCGCCTGACGGGCGAAGGCACGTCCTATCAGCGGATCTGCAACGAGGTTCGCGCGCATGTCGCCTGCGAATATCTGCGGCGGACGGAGATCGGCATTGCCGAAATCGGCGCGCTGGTGGGATTCGAGGATGCGGCGAATTTCCGGAACGCCTTCAAGCGATGGACCGGCATGTCGCCCAGCGCGTTTCGGACGCGGCCGCCGGACCATGCCGGCGACGAGCGGGAGACGATCGCCTCTCTTCCCCCGGCCATCGACAATGGCGGCGGGATCGGCGGCGGGATCGGCAAGCCCCGGCTACGCGTTCAGTAACGCTCCCGCCGCTGGACATGCATGCGAAGAATGGCGTTGTCCAGAAGCAGCTCGGCCACGGCCTGCTTCATCAATGAAAGCTCTTCCTCTCGGGAGGCCGTCGCGCGGGACCGCACCATGGGTGCGTAGGGCTCGCCGTAAAGGGCCCGCGCCTCATAAAGGGTGGCCCGGTTGACCTCGAAATGCGCGCAAATGGTCTCCACGGGCACACCTGTCCGATAAGCCTCCAGTATCTCTGCGATCTGACTGCGAGACAGTGCTTCAGCCGACATAACCAAACACTCCTTCAGGGCTTTCGACGGAAAGACCCCGGGAGCTTTTTTCGCTCCCGAGGCTCACAATTTCGACTCGATGGCTGGGTGTCGAGCCGGGCGCATGACGCCCGGCCCTCCGTTTGCAGTGCTTAGCGGGCGCCCATCCGGCGGATCGCGCTGGGCGAGTACTCGTCGCCGTTCAGTTCGTCCGCGAAGAAGTTCACCGCGGGCTCCTCATTGTTCAGAGCCGAGGCAAGGTAGCGGCTGCCCTGCAGGTCGTAGTCCATCTGACCGGCATAGGCGCAGAGCGGCACGTTATAGGCCTGGATCTGCTCCAGTTCCTGCACACGCCAGATGTCGCCTCGTCCGTCATAGAGCTCGGTCGCGGCGAGCTGCCAGGCATCCTCGTCGATATGGAAGACGCGACGGGCATAGACGTGGCGTGTGGAGGGCTTCAGATCGGCCTGCACTTCCCACATGCGATGCTTTTCGTAGCGCACGAAATCCTGGTTGAGGTGGCGCGCCTGGATGAGGTCGTCATATTTGGCCAGACCCATCTCGTAATTGTTGGCCGCCATGTAACGCACATTCTTGCCGAGCACGGTCCAGTCGTAGCGTTCGAGCGAGCCGTTATAGCCGTCGAAGCTGTCGGCGGTGGACAGGCCGTCCGTGTTCACGCCGGGATTGTCGAAGGCGATGTTGGGCGCGCGGCGCACACGGCGCGTGCCGGGGCTGTACTGCCAGGCCTGGCGCGGACGCTTGGCGGCGTTGATCGCTTCATGCACCAGGATCACGTTACCGGCGGCGCGCGCCGGCGCAATCGTATGCGCGATGTAGTAGATCGAGTTGTTGTTGAGATCTTCCGCGCTCTTCTTCGTCGGGTCGGACCACCACAGGATCGCCTGATCCTGCACGATCAGCGGCGTGTAGGAGCCATTCGGCGTGACCGGCATGGCCGCGAACTGACGGATCAGCTTGAAGGAGCGATAGCGCAGCGTGTGGTTCCACACGATTTCATAGGCGTTGTTCGGAATGGGGAACGGGAAGCCCATGATCGCCTTCGAGACGCCGTTGCCGCCGCCCACAAGCTCGCCGACGCTCGCATTGCGCTTGGTCGCGGCATAGACGTTCTGGGGATAGGCGCAGCTACGCCGCGTCTGGAAGACTTTCATCTTGTAGTCGTCATAGCGTTCCAGCATCGCCGCCTGACCGGGCGTCAGAAACTTCCGGTACTGGTCGATATTGGAACCGTCCACGACATAGAGCGGCTTGTCATCGGGGAACGGGTTATCCAGATGATCGCCTTCCTTGTAGCTGACATTGGCGGGAACCGAATTCAGTCCTCCGGTCCAGGCCGGGATATCCCCGCCGTCGCCCGCTTTCTCCGCGCCGATCGGCGTAAGGTCCTGCCCCAGCCGATTGACCTGGCTTTCCGGTACTTTCGCGTAGGACGCGGTCATGCCGAGCGCCAAGACGGCAGCCGACAGCGTGGCTGTTTTCATAATCCTCATCGAAACCTCCCCCCCTATTCAGGCGATGCAATGGCCTGTTGTTCGTTACTGGTAACGCCTCGCCCCCGCTACTTCCATGTATCGAGCCAGCTTCAGGACAAGCGATCTGCGAAGGTGCAGCCTAGATGGAACGCCTTCCGGCGACAGGCCTCAAACAGGCCAAGTTAGGGGTAAAAAGCGGCCATCTCTCGCCATCCTCCGTCCATGCGGCGGCACACGGCAGCGGACCGCGCCGCCGGACGCGCCACGGCATGCCGCGACCGGCCCCGCTGCAACGTCCACCCGAAGACATATGCCGGTTCCCGTCTCATTACTCCGTATAAGGATGTTGAAAGTTCTTTCCCCGGCCTTGTCTTCTGGCTAGTATCCCCCTGCCAACTTCGTTGTCCCGCGCATGATTCTGCACATACCTGGCGCGGCTCTCCCAAATCCAGAAATCATAATGAAACCGGCGACCTGCCCTTCGGAAGGTTGGTTCCGGACAATCTGGGGGTAGGAGTAGGCCAACAATGTATTTGTCTCCCGCATATGTCACAGTTCTCGAATCCACACTCAGGCAACTAGGATACGACGCGTCGGAGTTTGCGCGGACCTACAGCGAACCGTTGCGCGAGAAGGATCTCTACGATCTGTGCTGCCGCGCCGTGGACATCTCGCACGGACATGCGGAGCTGCCGCTTCTGGTCGGCACGGGATTTCACCTGGGCACGCATGGACTGTTCGGACATGCGCTGATGAGCTGCCAGACATTGCGGCAGGCGGCGAGGATTCTCGTGCGCTACAACCCGATCAACGGCGACAAGGGAAGGGTGCAGGTCGTCTTCGCAGACGAGTCTGTGGTGGTTTCCTATTTTCCGGCCTTCAGCGTGCCCGGCGCGCCGAACTTTCTCGCGGACCTGTTTTTCTCCGCCGTGTCGACGGCGCTGCGGGAACTGATCGGCCGCCATCTCGAAACGGCGCAGCTCGAGCTTTCCTACACGCCGTCCATTCCCGAAGAACGATATTCCGATATCGTCGGCATACCGACCACCTATGGACATCTCGCCAACCGGCTGATCGGTCCGGCCGATGTGCTGGACCGCCCGCTTCCGGCCGCCCATATCTCGACGGCGGACGCCTATCTGCGCCAATGCGAGAAGCTGCTCCAGCGGATGGAGGAAAGTCACGGCTACCAGAACATCGTGCGGCGCCTTCTGATGACGTCCCGCTCAAGCCTGCCCAACGCGGCCGAGATCGCCGCCAAGCTCAATATGAGCCCGCGAACCCTGCGCCGCCGCCTTCTGGACGAGGGAACGAGCTACCAGGCCATCGTGAACGAGGTCAGGAGCTATCTTGCCTGCGAATATCTGCGCGACACCGACATCAGCGTGTCGGAAATCGGCGTCCTTCTGGGGTTCGAGGACATTTCCAATTTCCGCAATGCGTTCAAGCGCTGGACCGGCGTTTCGCCGCGCGATTACCGCCGGCAGGCGCGGCAGGCGGAGAGCACCTAGCCGCATATGCGCGTCGGGGCCGCTCGACGCGGCTTCATCCGGCTATTTCAGGACCTCCGCCAGCAGGCTGTTCGGGAAGCGCCGCTTCAGCGTGACGGCGTAGAATTCCTCGAAGACGTTCTCCAGCACGGCAAGCTCCGCCAGCGTTCCGTTTTCCAGTTCGTCTTTCACGACAATTCGCGGAATGACGGCAAGCCCGGTGCCTTCGCGCGCGACCAGACGCAGCATCGCCATGTCGTCGACTTCCGCCGCGATCTTCGCGTGAATGCCCTTGCGCTCAAGCAAGGCATCGACGGCGGGACGAATGCCGCTTTCATGACCGGGCAGGACCAACGGATATTCGGCCATGAGCTTTTCAAGCGACAGGCGCCGGCGCTTGATCGATTTCGGGCCGACAAGGCTCAGAGGCTGTTTCGAGATCAGATGATTGATCCAGGGCGAGGTCGCATCGCGCACCGGCGCCTGGTTGCAGAGAACGACATCGAGCGTATGCGCCTCAAGCTGCGCCAGCAGGTCGCGCAGATTGCCGGAATGGATCGCAAGCTCTACATCGTCGCGCGACAGGAGCGGCCCCAGAAAGCCGATCTGGAAGTTACGCGACAGCGTTGCGATGGCGCCGACACGCAGCGTCTCGCGCTCTTTCGTTCCCACCCCTGAAAGGCGCTTCACGAGGTCGTCGCCCGCGCGGAAAATCTCGTCGGCATAGTCGAGCGCGATCCGGCCGGCTTCGGTCAGGACCAGCTTTCGGCCCTGACGCTCGAAGAGGTCGTGACCGATCTGCTCTTCGAGCGTCCGAATCTGAACGGAAAGTGCGGATTGCGCCAGATTGAGCGTTCGCGAGGCCCTGGTGAGGTTTCCCTCATGGGCAACGATCTGGAAATAGCGAAGGTGACGGAAGTTAAGCGCGGCCATATCGTTCTGTTTTATATATAAACTTAATTCATTCTTTCTATTTTTAATATATCTCTCAATCCCCTATCCGTCGATGGCATTCACGAAGGAGCCATCGATGTTGACGACCAGCCTTCTTTCCACCCTGCCGATTATCGGCCCCGCCCTGCTTCTCGCCGCCGGTCTTTTCCCGCTTTCCGCCGACCGGAGAACGCCGCAGGCCCTGCGTCGCAGCCGGATCGCCTCGCTGGCTGCGCTGGCCGCCGCGCCGGTCGCCATCCTTCTCGTGGTTTTCCTGCCCGGGCATCGCCTCGAATGGCAGCCGGTGGGGGGGATCGGCATCCTGCTCGATCCGGTGAGCGTCACCATGTACACGCTGGTCGCCTTTGTCGGCGCCATCGCGATCCAGTACAGCCGCAACTATCTCGATGGCGATGCACGGCAATGGTACTTCATGCAGAGCCTTTGCCTCGTCCTCGCTGCGGTTTTGCTGCTGACGATCTCGGGCAACCTCGTGCTTCTCGCCCTGTCCTGGATCGCGACCAGCCTGCTGCTACACCGGCTGCTGGTCTTCTATCCGGACCGGCCCGCCGCGCAGCTTGCCGCATGGAAGAAATTCGTGACCGCCCGGGCGAGCGACGCCTCGCTCATCGCGGCGAGCCTCTGCCTCTATATTCACTACGGCACGGCCGATATCGCCGCGATCCTCGATGCGGCGCGGACGCAAGGCGCCGCGGCCCTGCCAGTCGCCGCCGCCATGCTGCTGGCGCTGGCCGCGATCCTCAAATCCGCGCAGTTCCCGTTCCATGGCTGGCTTCCCGAAGTGATGGAAACGCCGACCCCGGTTTCCGCGCTGCTGCATGCGGGCATCATCAATGCAGGCGGCTTCCTGCTGATCCGCTTTGCCGATGTGGTGACGGTCAGCCCGGCCGCGCTTGCCATCGTCGCCCTGATCGGCCTCACCACAGCCATTATCGGCTCACTGAGCATGATGACGCAGACCAGCGTGAAGGTATCGCTGGCCTGGTCCACCATCGCGCAGATGGGCTTCATGCTGCTGCAATGCGGCCTCGGCGCCTTTTCCGCCGCCCTCGTCCACCTCGTCGCACATTCGCTCTACAAGGCGCATGCCTTCCTCTCCTCCGGCAGCATCGTGGAGGTCGCCCGGGCGAATGCGATCGCCGCGCCCACAGTCGGGAGCGGCTTCTCTCCGGCGGTACAGAACAGCGTGCCCGCAATCATGGCGACCGGCTTTGCCGCCGCCGCTCTCTTCTTCACCGAGCTTCGGGGCGAGCTGCTTCTGGTTTTCGTGCTGGGCGCGGCGGTCATCCAGATGGCGCTCTCGGCCCTTGCCACGCTGCCGCAAAACGCTTCGAGACGGCGCGTGCTGGCGCAGAGCGCGTTGCTGGGTGCCGCCTATTTCGCCATCCAGGGCATAGCGGCCTGGCTTCTCTCGCCCACCCTGCCCACGGCCCCGACGGTGCCGGCCATCGTCGCCCTGATCGTCATCGCCGGCTTCGCCCTCTCCTGGCAGGTCCAGCACGCCGCTCGCCTGACGCGGGCGCCCGCCTGGCTGGGCCGCCTTTACGTGCCCTTGCTCAACGGTTTCTACGCCAATGCGATTTTCAACCGGCTTGCGGCCAGCTTCCGGCTCGCCCCCGCCGCCACCGCAAAAAGGAGCTGACAGGATGAATATGCATGCCCCCGCCCCCGCTCTCCCCGATCAGGAGGAAAGCCCTGTCCTGTCCCGCGCCCGGATCGTCGCGGCGGCCGAGGACGCCGGCAGCCGGATCGCGCCGGTCTGGCCGCTCAAGGATTTCGTCGCGGTAAATCCCTATCTCGGCCTTGCGCAACATCGCCTGGAAGACGCGGAACGGATGCTCGCCCGGGCCGGCGGCGGTTCGCTCTTCATGCCGCACGCCTTCTATGAAGCCGCGCTGGCGGATGGCCGCCTCAGCAAGGCCGATCTCGACGCGGCCATGACGGCGCGGGGGCTGCCTGCCCGGAGCAAACCCGCCCATGTCGAAGCCGGCCTGGCCGGAGAGTCGGTCGAACCGCTTCGCACAGCGGTGGACCTTGCCTGCAAGGACGGCGAAGACTGGACGGGCTTCGTAGCGGAGAGCATCTCGCAATTCGCCGCCGCCTATTGGGACGAGGGTCAGGCGCTGCTGCCCATGCCATGGAAGCACTTGCCCCTCTTTGCCGCCTGGCGGGAAATGGCCTCGGCCGACAAGACGCCGGAGTTCGCAGGCCTTGCCGGTTTCCGGGCTCATGTCGCGGGCCTGCCGGACAAACCGGTGGACGCGATGGTCCAGTGCATGAGCGCCATCGGCCTTTCCGCCGATACCGACTGCGCCGCCTATTTCCATCGGCTGCTGATGACCGTGCCGGGATGGGCGGCCTATGCCCGCTACAAGGACTGGCAGGCGGCGCTGGCGGGCGAGGAGAGCGAGGTGCTGATCGCCTATCTTGCCATCCGGCTTGCCTGGGATGCCTATTTCGCCGGCCGGCAGGCGTCCCTTGCGGTTGCTGCGTCCGCCGCAGTCAAGGACACCAGGACGGCCCCGAGCGGTTTCGACATTCCCGAACATGGGCTTGCCTGGCAGGACGCCTATGAAAGAGGCTATCAGCGGCAGCTTTTCCAGACATTGTTTACCGAGCGGAACGCCATCCCGCTTGCGCCGCGGAAGAGGGCAAGCCTGTTCTTCTGCATTGATGTCCGCTCCGAAGTCTTCCGGCGGGCGCTCGAAGCGCAATCGCCCGCTATCGAAACCAACGGCTTTGCCGGCTTCTTCGGCGTACCGCTTGCCTATAAGCGGGCGGGCTGGGCCGAGGCGGATGCGCAGTGCCCGGTCCTTCTTGCGCCCTCCTATGTCGCGACCGAATGCGAAACGGGCTGCGCGCATCAGGGGCCATCGGCGACCGAAGGCCGGGCGGATGCCGGACAGGTTTTGCGGCTCTGGAAAAACTTCAAGCTCTCCAATGTCTCGATGTTTCCCTTTGTGGAGACGCTGGGCTTCACCTATGCCGCCAAGCTTGTCACCGACATGCTCGGCAAGACGCGGCCCGTGCCGGCGCCCGGGACTATCGGTATGCCCCTGTCCGGACAAGCGCACCTGAAACCGGTTCTTCAGGCGATGGATAGCAACGGCGGCACGCGCGATCTCTCGCCTGAAGAAAAAACGGACCTCGCCGAGAAAGTGCTGAAGGGCATGTCGCTTACCGGCGACTTCGCGCCGCTTGTCGTGCTAACCGGACATGGATCGACCAGCGTCAACAATCCGCATGCGGCGGGCCTCGATTGCGGCGCCTGCGGCGGCCATGCCGGCGACGTCAATGCACGCGTCACAGCCGCGCTTCTGAACGAGCCGGATGTCAGAAAGGCACTGCTGGCGCGGCAAATCGATATTCCCGAGAGGACGCACTTCCTGGCGGCACTGCACAACACGACGACGGACGAGGTCACCATCTTCGACGAAGAGCTCGTACCGGATGCGCTTCGCGAAGAGCTTCAATGGCTCAAGGCAAAGCTCGGCGCCGCAGGCGAGACGACACGGCAGGAGCGGGCTTCGCGGCTCGGCCTGGGTGAGGGACCCAACTTCTCCGACCTCATCCTAAAACGGAGCCGGGACTGGTCGCAGACCCGGCCGGAATGGGGGCTTGCGGGTTGCGCGGCTTTCATCGCCGCGCCGCGCGCCACCACGCGGGCGTGCAATCTGGGCGGCAGGGCTTTTCTGCACAGCTATGACTGGCGCAACGACCGGGACTTCGCGGTGCTGGAACTGATCATGACCGCGCCCATGATCGTCGCGAGCTGGATCAACCTTCAGTACTACGCCTCCACGGTGAATAACGAGACCTACGGCTCCGGCAACAAGGTGCTCCACAATGTCGTCGGCACGCTCGGCGTGCTGGAAGGCAATGGCGGCGACCTCAGAACCGGTCTGCCTCTGCAATCGATCAGCGGTGCGGACGGCCTCCAGCATGAACCCTTGCGGCTCAACGTGTTCATCGAAGCGCCCCGCGCCGCGATAGCGGATGTGATCGCGCGGCACGAAATGGTGCGCAACCTCACGGACAATGGCTGGCTGCATCTCTTCGCCATCGACGAGACCGGCAAAGGCGCCGCGCGCTATCTGGGCGGCGGAGAATGGTCGCCCCTTATGAGCGAAATGTGAGGAGGAGCAAGATGGATCGTCTCGACCGGCTGGAAAGCACCTCTATCCACATTCTGCGGGAAGCGTTCAACCAGCTAGGGCGTCCGGCCATGCTCTGGTCGCTCGGCAAGGACTCCAATGTGATGATCTGGCTGGCCAAGAAAGCCTTCTTCGGACATGTACCTTTCCCTGTCATCCATCTCGACACCGGCGCCGAGTTTCCGGAAACCTATGCGTTCCGCGATACTCATGTCCGGGAATGGGGCCTCAACCTGATTGCCGACATGTGCCCCGACATCGACCAGGTGGACGACACGCTGCCGCCCGCCTCGCGCCTTGCCGCGCGTAAAAGCGAGGGGTTGAAGCAGTGTCTCACGCGCTATGGCTTCGACGGTCTGATTTCCGGCATTCGCCGCGACGAACAGGCCGTGCGCGCCAAGGAGCGCGTGTTCAGTCCAAGGCGCGCCGACGGAAGCTGGAACTTCCGCGATCAGCCGCCGGAATTCTGGGACCAGTTCAACACCTCGGTGCCGGAGGGCGGCCATCTGCGCGTTCACCCGTTGCTTCACTGGACCGAACTCGACATCTGGCTCTACATCGAGCGGGAGCGGATCCCCGTCGTACCGCTCTATTTTGCCCGCGACGGCATGCGTTTCCGCTCGCTTGGCGAATTGGGGATCACTGAACCCTTCCCCTCCGAGGCATCCACCATCCCGCAGATCATCGCCGAACTCGGTCTTCTCACCTCCGAGGAGCGCGCCGGCCGCACCATGGATCACGAGGCCGAGGATGCCTTCGAAAGACTGAGAGAGGCGGGTTACCTGTAATGCGGCGAACAGGATCGCGAGTGAGAAAAACCAGTCCGCGCAAGCAAGGCCGCCCCGGCGCATCGCGATTTCCGCTCCCCGTGATCTGCGTGAACGGACATCGACCCCCGTGAGTTCACCTCACGACGCGACCGGAACTCTTCTTGTTCAAAACGAAAGGTGACGTCATGCAGCTCTCTACCCGGACCGAAGCATCCGACAATCCCTTCCCGGGCTTCAAAGAAGTCCTTACCCATCGGCCACTCTATTCCCTCATCGAAGAACTGGACGGTGTTGAAATCCGCCACTACCGCGAACGCCTGGCCGCCCAGACGCCATCCGGAGCACCAGAAGACGAGCGCGCGGTCGACGCCGCCTTTCAGAAACTCTCCGGTTTCTTTTGCGGCGAGAACAGCCTGAGGCCGGGTCTTTACGAAACGA
>CAYSVF010000045.1:0-11460 GCA_964434415.1 uncultured Parvibaculum sp. | reverse complement strand
CCTCTGGTGCCGCTCTTCGTGGCGGTGCGCGCCGTGGTGCGGGCCAAGTTCACGGCGATGCAGGTGGAGCAGGGCGGCGACGCAAGGCTCAGGGAGAAAGCCCGCGCCTTTTTCGATTTCGCCATGACGTCCTTTGAAACGGGGGAGCCGGGCCTTGTCGCCATTGGCGGTCTGTCCGGCACCGGCAAATCCACCGTGGCGAAGGCGCTGGCGCCCCGTCTCGGGCGGCCCGCCGGCGCGCTGCACCTCAGGACCGACATCATCCGCAAGCGCCTTTTCAATGTCGGTCCGCTGGACCGGCTGCCGGAAGAGGCCTATGCGCCCGAAGTGGGCGCGCGCGTCTATGCCGAGATGTTCCGCCTCGCAGGCCATGCACTGGAGGCGGGCGTCAGCGTGGTGATGGACGCCGTTTTCGCGCAAAAGGAAGAGCGTGATCGGGCCGCTCATGTGGCAGCAAGAATGGGCGTGCCGTTTTCAGGGATCTGGCTTGAGGCCGATCCGGCGGTGCTGGAGGCGCGGGTGCGCGCGCGCTCCGAGAAGGCCGACGACGCCTCCGACGCCGATGTGGCCGTGCTGCGCCGCCAGCTTGCCTATGATATCGGCACGCTGGACTGGCACCGGCTTGACGCGGCCGGAAGGCCGGAGGAGATCGCGGCCCGGGGCCTCGACACGCTCACGAAATAATGACCTTAACCCCGGTTAATGTGTGCTGGCTCTCGGCCCTGCATTTCAGTAGATTGCGCTCATGGCACAGATCCCCAATGCGGAACGAAAGACATTGCTGCTGACCGGCGCAAGCCGGGGCATCGGACATGCGACGGTGAAGCGCTTCTCGAGCGCGGGCTGGCGCGTGATCACCTGCTCGCGTCATGCTTTCCCGGAAGATTGCCCATGGGAGGCCGGACCTGAGGATCATATCCAAGTCGATCTTGCCGACCCGCAGAACACTGCGGATGCGATCGAGGAAATTCACGAGCGGCTGAAGGATCAGGGCGGGCGTCTCAATGCGCTCGTCAACAATGCCGCTATTTCGCCCAAGGGCGAGGGGGGCTCGCGGCTCGGCGTCTTCGATACCAGCCAGGAGCTCTGGTACAAGGTCTTTCAGGTGAATTTCTTCGCCCCCGTCATTCTGGCGCGCGGACTGGTTCAGGAGCTGAAAGCGGCGAGCGGGTCGGTGGTCAATGTTTCGTCCATCGCGGGCGAGCGTGTGCATCCCTTCGCGGGTAGCGCCTATGCGACCTCGAAGGCGGCCTTGAAGGCGCTGACGCGGGAAATGGCCGCCGAGTTCGGGCCGCTTAATGTACGCGTGAACGCCATTGCGCCGGGCGAAATCGATACGGCGATCCTCTCGCCGGGCACCGAAAAGATCGTGGATGAAATCCCCATGCACCGCCTCGGCACGCCGGAGGAAGTGGCCCGGGTGATATATTTTCTGTGTACGGATCAGTCGAGCTATATCAACGGCACCGAAATCCAGATCAATGGCGGCCAGCACGTCTGAGGGCACGGGCCATGCTTCGAGGCGCGACTTCGCCGCTCCTCAGCATGAGGTTTGTTGATATGTGTTCCTCATCCTGAGGAGGACCGAAGGGTCGTCTCGAAGGATGGATTGCTCCGCTCGCAATGATGGGGCGTTCAGGGCAAAAACAGTACTGCGCTCTGGCTCTCGCGCACCTGCGCATCCTCGTTCACGGTGAAGGCGGAGACGATAAAGCCGCTGGCGCCGGCAAAGCTGCCCGTGCCGCCTGTCACTTGAAACACGACATGACCGAGCTGCGTTTTCGGGTCGGGCGTCTCGCCGAGATAGCCTTCCCGCACGCTTTCATAGCTCAGCGTGCCGCCGCCGAAGCTGAGCGTGCCGGTTTCGCTGAAACCACCATATTCGTCATTATCGACCGCGGCCTCGCATGTCACATGCAGGCCGCTGCCGGCCAGCGCCGGATCGAAGTCCGGCGGCAGCACGGCGGAGGTCTCGATATTCATGCGCTCGCCCATCGCGTCTTCGGGCGAGGCCTTGCCCGCAAGTTCGATCTGAAAGCGGATTTCGCGTGTCATCCCTGCGCCCCGATCACTTCATCAGCCCTTCCTTGCGGGCATGGGCCGTCACCTCGTCCAGCGCTTCCTCAAGCGTCTTGAAGATGTCGTCGACCTGGCTCTCGGTGATGATGAGGGGCGGGCAGATGGCGATGATGTCGCCGGCCAGAGGACGCAGGATGAGGCCGCGTTTCTCGCATGCCGCCACGACCTTCGCACCGATACCCGCGCCCGGATCGAAGCTCTCTTTAGAGTCCTTGTGGGCGACGAGTTCCAGCGCGCCGATAAGCCCCTTGGCGCGGACATGGCCGACCAGCGGATGTTCGGCGAGGCGATGCACATGGCCTTCGAAGGTTGGCTGCAGCGTGCGCACATGGCCGACAATATTGCGCTCCTGATAGATGTCGAGCGTCTTGGAGGCGACGGCGGCGGCTAATGGATGCGCCGTATAGGTGAAGCCATGGCCGAAGGTGCCGATCTTGCGGCTTTCATCGAGCATCGCCTGATACATGTCCTCGCCGACCGTGACGGCGCCAATGGGCACATAGGCGGAAGAAAGCGCCTTGGCGACGGAAATGCTGTCCGGCTTCATGTTGAAGGTTTCCGACCCGAACATGTTGCCCGTGCGCCCGAAGCCGCAGATCACCTCGTCGGCGATGAAATAGACATCGTATTTCTGCAGGACGGCCTGAATTTTCTCGAAATAACCGTCCGGCGGCATGATGACGCCGCCCGCGCCCATGATGGGTTCTGCGATGAAAGCGGCAACCGTGTCAGGGCCTTCCTTGATGATGAGGTCTTCGAGGTTTTTCGCCAGACGCGTGGTGAACTCGTCTTCCGTCTCACCCGGCTCCGCGTAGCGATAATAATGCGGACAGTCGGTATGCAGCACGCCCTGGATCGGCAGGTCGAAGTCGCGGTGGTTGGCGGGCAGGCCCGTCAGCGAGGCGGAAGCGACCGTTACGCCGTGATAGGCGCGGATGCGCGAGATGAATTTCTTCTTCTCCGGCTTGCCGCGCGCATTGTTGTAGTACCAGACGAGCTTTACCTGCTGGTCGTTCGCTTCCGAGCCGGAGCCGCAGAACAGCACCTTGGAGGCAGGATGCGGCGCGATGGCTTTAAGCTTTTCGGCCAGTTCCGCCGCGCGCTCATGGCTCTTGCCGCCGAACACGTGAGTGAAGGGCAGGCGTTCGAGCTGCTCGGTCGCCGCGGCGATCAGTTCCTTCTCGTTATAGCCGAGCGAGGTGCACCAGAGCCCGGCCATACCCTCGATATATTTCTTGCCCTGACTGTCATAGACGTAGATGCCCTCGCCGCGCTCGAGGATCATCGGCCCCGTCTCGCGGAAGGTTTCGAGATTGGTATAGGGATGGATGACCGTTTCGATATCGCGAACGGCGGCGTTGGACAGGCTCGACATGGGAGCGCTCCTCGAATGAACAGGTGTGAGCGGATGCCGCATAATGCGGCTGCGCCCGAGGGGAAGTCAAAGGGCTATGTCTTCTGAGTCATGCCCCGCTTTATGCGGGGTATCCAAGCCTTGGCGTCTGTGAAATACGCGGATGGCCCGGACAAGCCGGGCCATGACGACAGAGTGCTTACCACCCCGGCGGTGCCCGGAAGCCGCCGAGGATCTCCTCCAGCATGCTCGCGACCGCGATCGGGGTCTTGTCTTCGAGATGCGGGCCGATGATCTGGATGCCTGCGGGAAGACCTTCCGACGTAATGCCCACAGGCGCGACGCTGGCGGGGAGATAGGAAACGACAGCCGGGCCTGCCCAGAGCAGCACGTCGATATATTCCCGCTCGATGCCGTTCACCGTCAGCTTGCGCTTGGACCAGTCGGACTGCTGGTCGTGCTTGAAGGCGGTGCGCATCAGAACGGGCGACAGCACCACGTCGTAATCCTTGAAGAAGTCGGCCCATTTGTGCCGGAGCTGCGCCTGCCGCTCCTTCCACTGCATGCGTTCGGCGACGGTCATCGTGCCGCCGCGCGCCTGGAGAATGGCGTGGGACTTGTCGTCGGGCGATGCGGCTTCCTTCATCTGCCGCCAGCGTTCCTTGACCTTGTCCGGCATGCCTGCGCCCGTCTGGGAGTGGAGAAGCATGAGATAGACTTCGGTGCTCTCGGCGAAGGAGAAATCCGGCCGGGCTTCCCAGTCCACCTTGGCGCCTGCGTCTTCCAGCGCATGGGCGGCCTGTTTCAGAAGGGCGGCCATTTCCCGGTCGATGTCGCAGAAGGGCTCGTCGATCCAGACGGCGACGCGCAGCTCCTTCGGGCTCTTGGCGCGGGCGGGCGGCAGGTCGAGCTTCCAGCCCGGCGTGTTGGTCCAGTTCGGCCCCGCCGCAATATCGAGCAGCATCTGCAGATCTTCCGCACTGCGGGCAAGCGGCCCGGCGACGGAAAGATCGCCCTCCGAAAGCCAGCCGGGCGGCGGGCCGAGATGGCCGCGCTTGGGCACGATGCCATAAGTCGGCTTGTGGCCGAAAACGCCGCAGAGATGCGCGGGCGTGCGGATGGAGCCGCCAATGTCGGAGCCGAACTCGGCCGCGGTGAAGCCCGCCGCAAGCGAGGCCGCCGACCCGCCCGACGA
Organism: uncultured Parvibaculum sp.; assembly: GCA_964434415.1. Classification (GTDB taxonomy): domain Bacteria; phylum Pseudomonadota; class Alphaproteobacteria; order Parvibaculales; family Parvibaculaceae; genus Parvibaculum. The sequence continues at coordinate 6,832 of CAYSVF010000045.1, read as the reverse complement.
GCCGCCGGGTCCGCATTCCAGGTTCCACGGATTGTTCGTCGTGCCGTAAATGTCGTTGTAGCTCTGCAGGTCCGCCGACATGAAAGGCACATTGGTCTTGCCCATCACGATGGCGCCCGCATCCTGAAGCCGCTGGATCGGGTCGGCGCTCGTCGCGGGGACATTGTCTTTCCAGTCCGGCACGCCGCCGGTGGAGACCATGCCCTTCACCTCATAGGCATCCTTGATGGTGAAGGGGAGGCCGTTAAGCGGGCCTTTTTCCTCGCCCTTGGCCAGCGCTTCATCCGCCTCCTTCGCCGCCGCGCGGGCGCCGTCGAAGTCGCTCGCCACCACCGCATTGATCTTTGGATTGTGCGCTTCGATGCGCGAAATGTAGTGATCGGTCAGTTCCGCCGAGCTGATCTCGCGGGCGCGCAGCATCCGGCCAAGTTCGGATGCGGAGCGGAAATGAAGCTCCTCCATGGAATCCCCCTTTTAGTATTGATTGCTTTGACCGCATTAGACGGTGTCGGACACGGCCAAGGCAAGTGAAAGCGCGGCCGGAGAAAAACCCAGCGTCGGCCGGGGGTTTTAGAGCGGTTGCGACGGGGAAATTATTGTGACATTGCGCCTTTCCCACTAGACTTCGCCCAAATGAAAAATCCGGTCATTCCTTGGGGAAAAGACCGGCGGAGCAAGCCGGCTCGAGGGCCGGTTCACGGGGATCGAGAGAGGAACATCCATGAAGGGCTTGATGCAGGACTGGCCGCTGCGCGTGACGACCATTATCGATCATGCTGCGCGGTTCCATGGCGACCGGGAAGTCGTCACGCGCACCATTGAGGGGCCGATTGCGCGGACCACCTATGCCGAAATTCACCTGCGCGCGCGCAAGGTCGCACAGGCGCTGCAAAAACTCGGCGTCGAAAAGGGCGACGTGGTGGCGACCATGGCCTGGAACACGGCCCGCCATCTGGAAGCCTGGTACGGCATCATGGGCCTTGGCGCCGTCTGCCATACGCTGAACCCGCGCCTGTTCGCCGAACAGCTCGTCTACATCATCAATCACGCCGAGGATAAGGTCATCTTCCTCGACCTTACCTTCGTGCCGATCCTGGAAGGCATCAAGGACGAGCTGCCAAAGGTGAAGGCCTATGTGGTGATGACGGATCGGGAGCATATGCCCGAGACGAGCCTGCCCAATGCGCTTTGCTACGAGGAGATCGTCGAGGCGGAGAACGGCAAGTTCAAATGGGCCGAAGGCGACGAGAACGATGCCTGCGGGCTCTGCTATACCTCCGGTACGACGGGCAACCCGAAGGGCGTTCTCTACTCGCACCGCTCCAACGTGCTGCATGCGCTGGCCGTGAATATGGGCGATGCGCTCGGCATGAAGTCGACGGATGCGATGCTGCCGGTGGTGCCGATGTTCCACGCCAATGCCTGGGGCATCTCCTTTGCCGCGCCGGCGGTGGGCGCAAAGCTCGTCATGCCGGGCGCCAACATGGACGGCGAAAGCATTTATGAACTGCTGAGCACCGAAAAGGTGACGGCGACGGCGGCGGTGCCGACCGTCTGGCTGATGCTCCTCCAGCATCTGCAGAAGAACAAGCTCGAGCTGCCGCATCTCGAACGCGTGGTGATCGGCGGCTCCGCTGCGCCGCGCTCCATGATCGAGGTCTTCGAGAAGGATTATGGCGTCCAGGTATTCCACGCCTGGGGCATGACGGAAATGTCGCCCATGGGCACGCTGGGCAGCCTGAAGGCGGGCATGGAAGACTGGCCGCTCGACAAGCAGATCGACGTGAAGGTCAAGCAGGGCCGTGCCATCTACACGGTGGAAATGAAGATCACCGACGATGACGGCAATGAACTGCCCTGCGACGGTGAAGCGTTCGGCCATCTGATGGTGCGCGGACCGGCCATTGCCGGAGCCTATCTGAAGGGCGAGGGCGGCAACATTCTGGATGAGGATGGCTGGTTCGATACCGGCGACGTCGCCACCATCGACGAGTCCGGGTACATGCAGATCACCGACCGGGCCAAGGACGTGATCAAGTCGGGCGGCGAGTGGATTTCGTCGATCGAACTTGAAAACCTTGCCGTCGGCCACCCCAAGGTGGCGGAAGCCGCGGTCATCGGGATTGCCCATCCCAAATGGGATGAGCGCCCGCTGCTCATCATCGTGAAAAACGAAGGCGAGGACGTCACCAAGGAAGACATCCTCGAATATATGGAAGGCAAGATCGCCAAATGGTGGATGCCGGACGATGTGGCCTTCGTCGATGAAATTCCGCATACGGCAACCGGCAAAATCCAGAAGCTCGAACTTCGCAAGATGTTCAAGGATTACACGCTGCCCACCGCGCAGGCCGCCGAATAGAAAGGCGCGCCGGGCAGGGCAACGCCGGTCACATTGCAGGATAGCGCGGCGGACGGGTCCGCCGCGTCTCCATCAGACGGAAAGGCATCGGGTATGGCGGCGCGTTCGGCAACGGCGGCCTGGGGACTTCGGTTAGGCGTTCTCGGGCTCGTTCTTCTTGCAGCGGGCGTGGCGGTAAGCCGCCTGGCCCCGGCTTCCTTCCAGATAGCGCTGGGGGCCGTCGCACTCGGCGCGCTGGTGGGCGTTCTGGCGATACTGGTTTCGGCTGCCGGCCTGCTGGTGGCTCTCATCTCCGGACGCAAGGGCGCGCGCAGGGCGATCATAGGCCTCATCCTCGGGCTCGGCATTGCCGCGCCCGTTGCGCAAGCCGTGATCGTGGGGTCGCAGGTGCCGCGCATTCATGACATCACGACCGACCTTTCCAACCCGCCGAAATTCGTGGCGCTGGCCGGTAATCGGGGTGACTATGCCAACCCGCTCAACCGGACATCGCCCGCCGATCTCGGGGCGTTACAGGAGAAAGCCTATCCCGACATCCAGACGGTCGCGATCAACCTGGCCCCGGACAGAGTGTTCGAGGCTGCGCTCGCCACCGCCCGCGATATGGGCTGGGAGATCGTGGAGACCGATCCCGAAGCCGGGCGCATCGAGGCAACGGCGACGACGCTCGTCATGCAGTTCCGCGACGATGTGGCGATCCGCATTACCCCGACGCAGGAGGGCGGGAGCGCGGTCGATATGCGCTCTGTCTCGCGCGTGGGCGAGAGCGATCTTGGGGCCAACGCCAACCGCATCCGCACCTTCATGGTGGCGCTGAAGCAGAAGCTCGGCTTCCAGGGGTAAGCGAGTGCCGGCGGTCAGGCGAGCGAATAGCTGCTAGACAGCTTCGGCTCGCCTTCGCAGGTGACGCGGCCGGTTTCCACCAGATGTTCCACATGCGCAAAGACCGAGCGCGCGGCGGCCGGGTGCAGGCGCTTGTCCACCGCCGCATACATGACCGGCACCATCTCCGCGATGGTGTGTCGACCTGCTTCAAGCTGCTCGACGATCTGCCTTTCGCGGTCTTCGCGATGGGCGATGAAGGCGCGCACGAAGGGTTTGGGGTCGGTGATGGCGGGGCCATGCGTCGGCCAGTAGACCTCGTCGTCGCGCTCCAGCAGCAGCTTCAATGAATCCATATACTGCTTCATGTTGCCGTCGGGTGGGCTGACCACACTGGTGGACCACCCCATGACGTGATCGCCCGAGAAGAGAACCTTTTCCTCCTGCAGCGCGAAGCACATATGGTTGGAGGTGTGGCCGGGCGTATGTACGCATTCGACGGTCCAGCCATCGCCCTCGATGATGTCGCCATGCGAGACGGTCACATCCGGCACGAAATCCGTATCGCCGTCTTCTTCCACCTTCACTTCCGCGCCGCCGCCGGATCCGTGCGGTCCGAATGCATAGGTTTCGGCCCCGGTGAGCTTTTTAAGCGGCGCCGCGGCGGGCGAATGATCCGTATGCGTATGGGTGATGAGGATATGGGTGACAGTCTCGCCTTCGAGCGCCTTCATCAGCGCGTCGATATGCTCTTCCAGGAGCGGGCCGGGATCGACCACTGCGACATTACCCCGGCCGATGATGTAGGTGCCCGTGCCCAGAAAGGTGAAGGCGGAAGGGTTCTGCGCGACCACGCGGCGAATCAGCGGCGATAGCTCGTCGCATTCGCCATAGTCGAAGGTGATATCGCGCACGAATGGTATCTGAACGGCCAAGATGTCCTCCCTTTTCCCCGAACATGGCGCGAGCGCGGCCCCGGTGCAAGATACATCTGCCCGGCGGATGTCAGTGCATGACCTCCGCCATTTCGTTTTCCTGCTCGGCCACCTCGTCGCCATCATGCGGCTTGGTGCGCAGGAAGAAGAGCAAGGGGAGGGCAAGCAGCGTCATGTACATCATCATCCGGAAGTCGTTCAGATAGGCGATCGTCGCCGCCTGCCGCGTCACTTCCCCATTGACCATGGCGAGGGATTCCGGCGTGGCGAGGCTCCAGAGCGGGTTCGACGTATCCCGTATCGCCGGATTGAGTGGCGACACATGGGCTGCGAGTTCCGCGTGGTTGTACTGCGTCATATAGGCGATGAAGGTTTCGGAAATCGAGATGCCGACACTGGACCCGACATTCCGCAAAAGGCTGAAGAAACTCGTGCCTTCCGTTCGCAGGTCAGGGGACAGGGTGGCGAAGGTGATCGTCGTCAACGGTGCGAAGATGAAGCCGAGGCCGAAACCCTGAACGATACCCGTTTCGATGATCGTCCACTGATTGACCTCGAGATTGAACTGAGCCATTTCCCACAGAGAGAGGCTTGCCAGGGAAAGCCCGAAGGCGATCATCAGCCGCATATCGACCTTGCTGGCGATACGCCCGGCGATAAGCATGGCGAGCATGGTGCCCGCACCGCGCGGTGCGAGCACGAGACCGGCCAGCGTCACAGGGTATCCCATCAGCGTTTCGAGGAAGGGCGGCAGCAGCGCCATCGTTGCATAGAGGATCATGCCGACGATGAAAATGATGACGAGACCGATGGCAAGGTTTCGGTCCTTGAAGATGCGCAACTCCACGAACGGGTTTTTGACGGTCGCCGCGTGGTAGACGAAGAGATAGAAACCCACCACGGCAAAGGTCGCCTCCAGAACGATTTCCGTGGAAGAAAACCAGTCTTGATGATTGCCGCGGTCGAGCATGATCTGCAGCGCGCCGATGCCGAGACTGAGAAAGGCAAATCCGAACCAGTCGAAGCGTCGTGACCGGTCGAGATCGGTGGTGGGCACGCTGGCCAGAATGCCGATCAGCGCGGCGATGCCGAAGGGGACATTGATGTAAAAGACCCAACGCCAGTTATAGACATCGGTGAGGTAGCCCCCCAGAGCGGGGCCGACAATGGGCCCCACCATGACGCCCACGCCCCACATCGCCATGGCGGAGGCGCGTTGCTCGAAAGGATAGATGTCGAGCAGGATCGACTGGGCGAGCGGGACGAAGGCAGCTCCCGAAAGTCCCTGCAAGACGCGAAACAGCACCATTTCTTCAAGCGAGGTTGCAGCGCCGCAGAGCATGGAGGAAAGGGTGAAGCCGATCACCGCGCCCGCCAGCAGGTTCTTGCGGCCAAAGCGCCCGGCAAGCCAGCCGGTCGCGGGTGTGGCGATGGCAGCCGCCACGATATAGGAAGTCAGCACCCAGGCCGTCTGTTCCTGGGTAGAAGAAAAGGAGCCCTGCATATGGGGCAGCGCCACATTGGCGATCGTGGAATCGAGCGTCTGCATGATCGTGGCGACCATGATCGAGCCCGTCACGACCTTGCGCTGCATCCCGTCCAATGCGAGAGGGGCGTCCTGCACGCTCATAGATGCTGTCCATCGGCATGGCCGGAGGCCGTGTCGATCTCGACCTCGCAGCTCATGCCCGCGCGGATCGGCGGATCGTTCTTCTCATGCTCGATTTCGATGCGCACCGGGATGCGCTGCACCACCTTCACCCAGTTGCCGGTCGCATTCTGCGCCGGTAGGACCGAAAACTCCGATCCGGTGCCCTGCGCGATGGAACCGACACGGCCGTGCCATTCGCGGTCGGGATAGGTGTCGATGGTTACGGTGGCATCCTGTCCGGGACGGACGTCGGTGAGCTGCGTTTCCTTGAAATTCGCTTCGACCCAGACATCCGACGCGGATATCAGCGAGACGACCTTCGCGCCTTGCGCTACCGCGTCGCCGACTTGCGGTTTCTTGCCGAGAATGCCGGCGAAAGGTGCGCGCACCGTGGTGCGTTCCAGATTGAGGGCCGCATCATCGCGTGCCGCCTTGGCCGACTGATAGGCGGAATGTTCTTCGACCGGCGCTTCGGGCGCATCGTCGAGGCTCGCGACGATCTCGCCCATGCTGGCGGCAAGCACCTTGGCCAGATGGCGCGCCGTGTCGAGATTGTGCCTGGCCTCGTCGAGCTTCTGCTGACTGGCATAATCATGCCGCGCCAGTTTGAGCTGACGGTCGAATTCGCGCTGGTAGTATTCCGCGCTGCTCTTGGCGAGGTCCATCTGTTCCAGCGTCATGCGATAGCGCGCCTGCTGGCCTTTCACCGTCGCGGCGGCCTGTTTGAGCTGGGAATCCGCCTCCTGAAGCGCGATGCGGTAGTTCTGCGGATCGATCTGGAAAAGCGGATCGCCCTTTTCGACCTGCTGGTTCTCATGCACATAGACCTGCGTGATCTTCCCCGCCACTTCGGGGCTGACCGTCACCATGTCCGCCTTCACATAGGCATTGTCCGTGCTCACATAGCGGCCGGACAGAAAATAGATCGTCGCGCCGACAACAAGGACGAGCGCAGGCAGCCCGAGGAAAAGGGCCATGCGCATGCGTCCGGGGGGAATGGAACGCAACCAGCCCGGCCGGGTCGCGCCCGCGCCATTTGTACTATCCGACATTGTTTTTGCC
>CAYSVF010000044.1:0-11473 GCA_964434415.1 uncultured Parvibaculum sp. | reverse complement strand
CCGCGGCAGGGCGCGCGGCTCCTCGCTGACGTTGGACACCTCGCCCATGATGGCGAGAACGGGCAGGCCGTTCACTTCCTGCTTTTCATAGCGGACCTTGTGGAACTCCACCCCGCGCAGATTGATCTTGTCGCCCGCAAGCTCATAGACATCCGCCGTGGCGGGCCAGAGCGAGGCGATCTCGTTGCGGAAGACCCAGCCCGCGCCGAGCGTACCGCCGAGAAAGATGAGAAGCGTGATCCAGCCGAGAATGGTGAGGAAACGGACCCGGCGCATGGCCGCCGCGCCATGGACGAAACTGCGCAGGCGTCCCCCCGTGGCGTTGTCGCTTGCCGCCCCGGCGACCGTCGTATTGATCTGGCGCGGGGTCCGCCCGGCGGGCTTTTCCTTTTCAGACTCCCGCTTGAAAACGGGTTTCGCCGGCCCGACGACCGGCGCCGCTTCGGCAGGCGCGGACGCAGCGGCGGACGCTTCGGCCTCGCCGCCCTCTTCCAGCGGCTGCTGGTCCCAGGCATGGCCGCATTTGGCGCACCGCACCTTGCGCGGGCCCGAGGCGAAAGCGCCGGGCTTGACGGGATAGCGCGTCGAACAATGCGGACAGGTGATAATCATCCGGATCTTGCTGTGATGGATTTGCCCAAAAGGGCGAAACGCGGGAGCGCGGCAACACCCTCGCCACGCTTCCTCTCGCCCCAAGCCTATTGAATGGCCCGCCATGGTTAAAGCCACGTTAAATCGGCATCGTTTTCCCGAAGGAAACCGCCGTTTGTCCCCCATTGCGCACATCCGACACGCCGCCGATCCGTGATACCGTCTGCTCCATGATTCGCTTCGAAAATGTCGGCATGAGATACGGCATGGGGCCGGAAGTGCTCCGGGATGTCAGCTTCGAGCTTGCGCCCGGCTCTTTCCATTTCCTCACCGGCCCTTCGGGCGCGGGCAAGACCTCGCTCCTCAAGCTCATGTTTCTGGCCGTCCGCCCCTCGCGCGGGCTCATCACCATGTTCGGTCAGGACATCGCCACCCTGCCGCGCAAGGAGATGCCGGCGCTGAGACGACGCATCGGCGTGGTGTTCCAGGAATTCCGGCTGCTCGACCATCTGACGACCTACGAAAATGTGGCGCTGCCCCTGCGCATTCAGGGCCAGCCGGAAAGCGCCTGGCGCGCCGATGTGATGGAACTGCTAGCCTGGGTCGGGCTCGGCGACCGCATCCACGCCAAACCGCCGACGCTGTCGGGCGGCGAAAAGCAGCGCGCCGCCATCGCGCGCGCCGTAGTGGGCCAGCCCGATGTGCTGCTGGCCGACGAACCGACCGGCAATGTGGACCCGGAAATGGGCCAGCGCCTGCTCCGCCTGTTCGTGGAACTGAACCGGCTGGGTACCTCCGTGCTGCTGGCCACCCATGATCGCAGCCTCGTGGAAGCGGCGGGCGCGCCGGAGCTTGTGCTGAAAGAGGGAGGGCTGTCGATCCGTGGCTGATACCTCCCAACGTCCCGCCCGGCCGGGCCGCCCGGGCCGCGACCCCGCCCCGACTTTCCATGACGAGGAGAAGGCGGGGCGCAGCCGGCTCGTCTCGCTGCTCGTCGAAACGCGCTCCATCATGCCCTCGGGCGGCGCGTCCGGCCTGCCCCTCATCCTCGCCATCGCAGCCATGTGCTTTCTGGCGAGCCTGACGCTGGGCGCGGCGCTGTCGGTCGGCCATGCGGCGGCGGAATGGACGGGGCAGTTGTCCGGCGCCCTCACCGTGGAAATCAAACCCTCGCCCGAGATGAAGCCCAAAAAGCAGCTTTCCGAAGTGATGAGCCTTCTGGGCCAGACCAACGGCATTGTGAGCGCCCGTCCCGTGACCCGCGGCGAAACGGCGAAGCTGCTGGAACCCTGGCTCGGCAAGGGCAATGTGACCGACGACCTGCCCATCCCGCAGCTTGTGGATGTGACGATCGACCCCGCCTCGCCACCCGACCTCGCGGCACTGGCGATCAATGTCGCGGCGGTCGCGCCCGGCGCGCTGCTCGACACGCACCGGCAATGGCAGGCCGAAATCATCAGCGCCGCCCATGCCGTGCTGTGGCTCGCCTATGCGGTGCTGGGCCTGGTGGCAGCGACCACCACCGCCATCGTCGTCTTTGCGACGCGGGCGGGCCTCTCCGCCAACCGGGATGTGGTGGAAGTGCTCCACCTGATCGGCGCGCGCGACCGCTTCATCGCCCGCGAGGTGCAGCACCATTTCCTGCATCTGGGGCTCAGGGGCGGCATTGCGGGGCTCGCCCTGTCGGTGCTGACCTTCGTTGTCCTGTCATTCGCAGGCGACAATGGCGCGCTCTTCCTGATGCCGGTCACGGGATTGCAGCTCACCCACTACCCGATCCTGCTGGCCGTGCCGATTGCCTCCGCACTGGTCGCGGTGCTGACCGCCCGCATCACCGTGATGCGCGAGCTGGAACATATGCTCTGAGATCGAAATCCATGCGGTATTGCGCGCTTTTGCGCCTATCCTGCGGCCCGCGCATTCCATGTTAATATCTGCGACGTTAGAATTCTCTCAGAGCCGACAAGGACTTGGCATCATTGGCCCGAACCAGCGCCACAGGGAAAGCAGGCGAGAACCGCCAGACGCCGCCCGGACCGGACGGGCCGCGCCGCCCCTTCCTGCGTCTTGTGGTCGGGCTGGCGGCGCTGGCGCTCGCGCTTTACGTGGGCGGCTTTTTCGTCTTCACCGCGCTGATCGACCGGACGCCCGCGGCCAATGACGGCAAGGCCGACGGCATCGTGGTGCTGACGGGCGGGCCCGAGCGCATCGCCGAAGGCTATCGGCTGCTCGTCGAAGGCCGCGCCAAGCGCATGCTCATCAGCGGCGTGAACCCGGAAGTGAAGGCCAGGGAGCTTGCCGCGCTGGTCGGCGGCGACCGGGGAAAATTCGATTGCTGCATCGATATCGGCTGGCAGGCCATCGACACGATCGGCAATGCGGAGGAGACCGCCAACTGGGTGCATAAACGCGACTACCGCTCGATCATTCTGGTGACGAGCACCTATCACCTGCCGCGCGCCCGGCTGGAACTCAGACGCGCCATGCCGGGTGTCGAAATCATGCCCCATCCGGTATTTCAGGATAAGCTGCATCTCGACGGCTGGTGGAACTATCCCGGCACCACGCGGCTGCTCGTATCGGAATACACCAAATATCTGCTGACGCTGACGCATCTGCGCGCGCGCTAGCGGGAGGAAAACGAAGGGGCGTACTTCCTTGCTCTGGCTTCGCTCGACCTTTTTCAACCTGTCCTTCTGGCTGATGTCCATCATCATGTGCATCCTCGCCACACCGCTCTTTCTGGCGCCGCGCGGCTGGACGGTCCGGGCCATGAACCTGTGGTCCCGCTTTACCATGTTCCTGCTCCGGGTCTGCGCGGGCACGCGCTACGAGGTGCGCGGGCGCATACCGCAGGGCGCGGTGCTGGTCGCGGCCAAGCACCAGTCCATGTGGGACACGATCATCGCGACGGCCCTGCTGCGCGATCCGGCCATCGTGATGAAAAAAGAACTTCTGATGATCCCCTATTATGGCTGGTACTCGCTGAAGACGCGCATGATCGCCATCGACCGGGGATCGGGGTCGGCGGCCATCCGCAAGCTCATCGCGCAGGCAAAGGCCGCGCTGGGGCTGGGACGGCCCGTCCTGATCTTTCCCGAAGGCACGCGCATGGCGCCCGACGCCGCGCCGGACTACAAGCCGGGGGTAGCCGCGCTTTACCGCCAGCTCGACGTCGCTTGCGTGCCGGTGGCGGTGAATTCAGGTATGTACTGGGCGCGGCGCGGCTTTGCGAAACGCCCGGGCACCATCGTGATCGAATTCCTCGAGCCCATTCCGCCGGGCCTCGACCGCAAGGCGTTCATGGCGGAACTGGAAAAACGCATCGAACCGGCGACCGCGAAACTGGTGGCCGAGGCAAGGGGTAAAACCCCGGCACTCTCGGAAGCGGCGGATTAGACTCCGGCGCGCGGGAACGATACAAGAACATTCATTCATCGACCGGTGACAGAACCGGGTTTAGGTTAGCGTTATGAAACCCATCGCCGAACAGATCTGGGACATGAAATACCGCCTGCATGCGCAGGACGGCACGCCTGTGGACCTCACCGTCGAGGACACGTGGAAGCGTGTCGCCAATGCGCTGGCGGCCGCCGAAGCGCCCGAGAAGCGCGCCGAATGGGCGGAGAAGTTCCATGGCGCGATGGAGGGCTTCCGCTTCCTGCCGGCGGGCCGCATTCTCGCGGGCGCAGGCACCGCGCGCGATGTGACGCTCTTCAACTGCTTCGTGATGGGCACCGTGCCCGACACGATGGCGGGCATCTTCGACAATCTGAAGGAAGCCGCGCTGACCATGCAGCAGGGCGGCGGCATCGGCTACGACTTCTCCACGTTGCGCCCCAAGGGCGCACCCGTGCATGGCGTGGGGGCGGATGCCTCCGGCCCGCTTTCCTTCATGGATGTGTGGGACGCGATGTGCCGCACCATCATGTCGGCGGGCTCGCGCCGGGGCGCGATGATGGCGACCATGCGCTGCGACCACCCGGATATCGAAGCCTTCATCGACGCCAAGCGCGAGCCGGGCCGCCTCACCATGTTCAACCTCTCCGTGCTGGCGACGGACCCGTTCATGGAAGCGGTGAAGGCGGATGCGGATTGGGACCTCACCTTCAACGGCACGGTCTTCCGCACGCTGAAAGCGCGCGAACTCTGGGACAAGATCATCGCGGCGACCTATGCCTATGCCGAACCGGGCGTGATCTTCATCGACCGCATCAACAAGAAGAACAATCTTTATTACGCCGAGACGATCCAGGCGACGAACCCCTGTGTGACAGCCGATACATGGATTATGACCGAGGAAGGCCCTCGTCGCGCGGGCGATCTTGTGGGCACGGACTTCAGCGCCCGCGTGAACGGAGAGGCCTGGAGAAGTAGTGACAGAGGGTTCTTCCGTACCGGGCGCAAAAGTGTCTTTTCGCTTCGAACTGAAGAAGGGTTTTCCGTTTCGCTGACCGCGGATCACCCGGTTTTGAAAGTGACCCGACGTACGCGTTGGTCGATCGACACGCAATGGTGCAAAACCTCCGAACTGATTCCTGGTGACGAGATCATTCTTCATGATCATACAGACGCCTCCACATGGGATGGGACGGGATCCGAGAGTGAAGGCTATCTTCTCGGCCTGCTGGTGGGAGATGGCACGTTGAAAGCCGACAAGGCGGTGCTCAGCGTATGGCAACCCGCACTCGTCGCCAATGAAACGTCTGCACCAATCGGCACGACGGGCATCATGAAGGCAGCGGAAGCGGCAGCCCGCGCCATGCCCCACCGCAGCGACTTCAGCGGCTGGTGGCGCGTCGAAGGCCGCAATGAGTGGCGTCTTGCTTCTGGCGCGCTCAAAAAGCTTGCCGCCGAAATGAATCTCGCGCCGGGCGCGAAGAACGTGACGCCAGCTATCGAACAATCCTCGTCGGATTTCCATGTCGGATTCCTCCGCGGGCTCTTCGATGCGGATGGCAGCGTACAAGGCGACCAGCAAAAGGGCGTGAGCGTAAGACTGGCTTCCTCCAAGCTCGAAACACTGACGGCGACGCAGCGTATGCTGGCCCGCCTCGGTATCATCTCCCGCATCTTCCGCGACCGGCGCATGGCCGGCCCGCGCCGCCTACCCGACGGACATGGCGGAGAAAAAGAATACTGGTGCAATGCCGACCACGAACTCGTCATTTCCGGTTCCAATCTGAGGCGCTTTGCGGAAAGGGTCGGTTTTGAAGACACCGACAAGTTCGCACGGCTGGCCGCCGCACTCAGCCAATACAAGCGCGAACCAAACCGCGAGAGATTTCTGGCGCGTGTCGTCGCCCTCGATGCGATCGGCGAAGCCGATGTATTCGACTGCGAAATTCCGGGAATCAACGCATTCGATGCCAATGGCCTTTATTTGCATAATTGCGGCGAGCAGCCCCTGCCGCCCTATGGGGCGTGCCTGCTGGGCTCGATCAACCTCGCCGCGCTTGTGAAGGATCCGTTCGGCGACGATGCCGCGCTCGACGAGGACGAACTCGACGCGCTGGTACGCACCGCTGTGCGCGCCATGGACAATGTGGTGGACGTTTCCCGCTTCCCGCTGCCCGAACAGCAACATGAGGCAAAGGCGAAGCGCCGCATCGGCCTCGGCGTGACTGGGCTTGCCGATGCGCTCATCATGTGCCGGACGCGCTATGGCTCGGACGAGAGCGTCGCGCTTATCCGCAAATGGACGCACAGGCTTTCGCGCTCGGCCTATCTCGCCTCGGTCGATCTCGCCGCCGAAAAGGGCGCGTTCCCGCTTTTCGACGCGGACGCCTATCTGGCAGGCGAGACCATCGCCACGCTGGACGAGGATGTGCGCGAGGCCATCGCCAGGCACGGCATCCGCAACGCGCTCGTCACCTCCATCGCGCCGACCGGCACGATTTCGCTTTTCGCAGGCAATGTGTCCTCCGGCATCGAGCCCGTCTTCGCCTATGGCTACACCCGCAAGGTGCTGCTGCCGGACGGCTCGCATCGCGAGGAACGCGTGAAGGACTATGCCGTGGAGCAGTATCACGCGCGCTTCGGCGAGAAGGCGGAGCTGCCGGATTATTTCGTCAATGCGCAGACGCTCTCGCCCGCCGAACACATCGCCGTGCAGGCCGCCGTGCAGGAATACATCGACAGCTCGATTTCCAAGACGATCAACGTGCCCGCCGATATTTCCTTCGAGGCCTTCAAAAGCGTCTATTCGGACGCCTATGAGAGGGGGCTCAAGGGCTGCACCACCTATCGCCCGAGCGATGTGCGCGGCTCCGTGCTGACGGCGGATGAGGAACCGGCGGCGCAGACCGAACCGGCGCCGGCCCCGGCAAGCGAAGACGGTGTGGTGCGCATGTGGCAGCCGCTGGAGCGCGACGAGATCCTTCCCGGCTTCACCTACAAGATCAAATGGCCGGAATCGGACCATGCGATCTACATCACCATCAACGACATCCTGCAGGACGGCCGCAGGCGCCCCTTCGAGATCTTCATCAATTCGAAGAACATGGAGCATTACGCCTGGACCGTGGCGCTGACGCGGATGATCTCCGCCGTCTTCCGCCGGGGCGGCGATGTGACCTTCGTGGTGGAGGAACTGAAAGCCGTGTTCGACCCGCGCGGCGGCGCCTGGATGGGCGGCCGCTATGTGCCGAGCCTTCTGGCGGCTATCGGCGGCGTCATCGAACAGCACATGATCGACACCGGCTTCATCGCGGCAAAGGACGGCAAACCGATCACCGAAGCGATGCAGAAGGCCGTCGGCGAAACCGACGAGCGCCCGCGTGGGCGCCCCTGCCCGCGCTGCGGCGCCTATGGCATGATCAAGCAGGAAGGCTGCGAAACATGCCCCTCCTGCGGGCATTCGAAGTGCGGTTGAGGTAGCACGCAAAAGGGAGAGGCCGAATGAACTACCATGACCTGACGCGCCTGCTGATCAAGATCATGGGGTTGTTCATTCTGGCGTGGTCGATCTCCTCGGGCGCGCTTTCCATGGGAACCGTTGTTTGGTCTTACAGAGACCACGGCATTGCCTATCCCCTCGGCTTCATCATCATCCCGATCTTCATCGCCCTCGCGATTGGCGGTGTTCTTTTCTTGGGGGATCGACGAATTGCCAACGCCATCGTTTTTCAGACCAGCGACGATGACGACGCCGCGAAGACAGATTTTCGTCGCCTGGAGCAGATCGGAATCGCTCTTCTGGGGTTGTATCTCACGGCAATGGCTCTCAAGAGCCTTCTTGGCATTTCCGTATCGACCATCGGCGCGCTCCTGAGAGAGCAAGACCCGCGATTAACAAGCTCCTATTCCTACTTATTGGAGTACAGCTTCCAGCTTGGTATCGGACTGGCGATCTTCCTTTGCAGCAACGGCATCGCAACATTACGCCAACGCATCCTCGAGTTCAGGGACACCGTCCGCAATCTCGACAACTAAGGCTGAGACATGACAAAGGATTTCCGAAATGCTGTCCGTCTCGTTGCGCTCCTCAACCTGGCTTATTTCGGCGTCGAGTTCGCGGTCGCGCTGTCCATCGGATCCGTGTCGCTTCTTGCCGACAGCATCGACTTCCTCGAAGACACCTCGGTCAATTTCCTGATCCTCATCGCGCTGGCATGGCCTGCGCTCTGGCGGGCAAGGCTCGGCAAGGCAATGGCGCTTATTCTGCTCATCCCGTCGCTTGCCGCCCTATGGGTTGCCTATCAGAAGCTGGGGCATTTCGTACCGCCCACCTCCGGGCCGCTCACGCTCACCGGATTTGGCGCGCTGATCGTGAACGTCGGCTGCGCCTTCATTCTCGTCCGTCACCGGCACCGGAGCGGCAGCCTTTCCAGGGCCGCCTTCCTCTCCGCGCGAAACGATGCCTTCGCGAATATCGCCATTGTCGCAGCGGGCCTCGTGACGGCCCTTTATCCCTCCGCCTGGCCGGATCTGGTCGTCGGTATCGGTATTGTGATCATGAATGCGGACGCGGCCCGGGAAATCTGGGAAGCGGCGAACAAGGAACATCTGACCGCCGAAGCGTGAGCGGAGGCAGCCGGGACAAAAGCCCATGACACCACGCGGCCTCATTCATCACATCGATCTCACGGTCACGGATGTCGCCCGCTCCGCGCCCTTTTACGACGCGGTGCTGAGTTTCATGGGCTATCGCCGCTGGTCGGAGGATGAGCGCGGAATCGACTGGGAGCATGCGGGCACGCCGGATCTTCTTCCTACCATCGGCATCTTCAATGCGAGCGAGGAAGGCCGTACGCAGAAACACAACCGCTACGCGCCGGGGCTGCACCACATGGCGTGGAACGCGGAAAGCCGCGAGGATGTGGAAAAGCTCTATGGCCTGCTGCTGGAAATCGGTGCCGACATCCTCGATCCGCCGGCGGACTATCCGGAATACGGACCGGGCTATTACGCGGTCTTCTTCGCCGATCCGGACGGGCTGAAGTTCGAATATGTGTTCGAGCCGCGCTGACGCATGACCGCTCTCACCCTCGACAACGAGACGGCGCGGCGTCTCTTCCTCGATCGCCACGCGCTGAGCGCGCCCGAGACCTGCACATCGCCGGACGATCTTTCGTCGCTCATTCGGCGGATCGGCTTCGTGCAGCTCGACAGCGTGAACGCGGTCGAACGCGCGCATCACATGATCCTGTTCTCCCGCGCCCCGGCCTATGAACGCGGCTGGCTCGACGAGCTGCAGCAGAGCCGCGACATCTTCGAGCACTGGACGCATGACGCCTCGCTGCTGCCGATGGAGTTTTATCCGCACTGGCACCACCGCTTCAAAAAGGCGAAGGAGCGGCTGAAACATCCCAACTGGCAAAAGCGCATCGGCGACGATCCGCAAAAGACGATCCGAAAGGTGCGCGCCCGCATCCGCAGGGAAGGCGAGGTGAGCACAAGGCATTTCGACGACAAGGGCGCCGGCGGCTGGTGGGGCTGGGGCCCGTCCAAGACGGCGCTCGAATTTCTCTGGCGCGCGGGCGAACTCGCCATTGCGCGGCGCGACGGCTTCGAGAAAGTCTACGACCTCGCCGAGCGCGTGATCCCGGACGAATACCGCAAGGCCCGCCCGACACGGCGGCAGACCGTGGACTGGGCCTGCGAAACTGCGCTTGCCCGGCTCGGCTTTGCGACGCCGACGGAGCTTGCGAAATATTTCGACCTGATCGAGATCACCGAGGCGAAAGACTGGGCGAAACGGGCGGTGAAGCAAAAGAAGATCGTCGAGATCGCAGTGACGGGCGCCGATGGCAGCCACCGCCATGTCTTCGCCCCCGCCGACATCGAGGACCTGATCGAAAAGCTCCCCTCCCCGCATGAGGGCCTGCGCTTTCTCTCCCCCTTCGACCCCGCCATTCGTGAGCGCAAGCGCGCCCGGCAGCTTTTCGGCTTCGACTACACGATCGAGATTTTCGTGCCGGAGAAGAAACGCATATACGGCTATTACGTGCTGCCGCTGATGGAAGGCGACCGCTTCATCGGGCGCGCCGACCTGAAAACCCATCGCGACGACGACCGGCTGGAGGTGAAAGGCTTCTGGCCGGAAGAGAGCGTGAAGATGACGAAGGCGCGCATCGCGGCCACGCAAGACGCGCTGGCGGAGCTTGCGCGCTTTACCGGCGTCAGCCGGATCGAGGGAGCCGTTCCTGGACGGCGCGCCAAAGCCTCGTAAGCCCCTCGTCATACGTGCCCATCTCGTCGAGATGCTGCACCATACCGTGCAGATAATCCGGATTGCGGCCGGACTGGCCTTCTCCCTCTGCGATGAGACGCACCTGATCCTCGAAGGAAAGCGCGCCCGCATATTGCCGATGCGCGCGGTCCACCACATAGCAAAGCGCATCGACCGTGCCGCCGGTGTGAAGCAGGCGCACACGCTTCACCTCTTCACGGTAAACCATGGTCACCTGCTCGCGCGCGCGGAGATAGTCGCGCACCTCGTCCACCCGGTCCGGCGCGATGCGAAACGCCATGCCCTTGCAGGAGCCGCCCGCATCCAGCCCGAAAACAAGGCCGGGCCGCTCCGGCGTGCCGCGATGGACGTGACTATAGACGCAGAACGCGCGATGATAGCCGTGCAGACGGGCGGGCTCGCGATGCTCGAACGCAAAACCCGGCCGCCACATCAGCGAGCCATAGCCAAATACCCAGAAATCATTCATTACTTGCCGCCCTGCTTTAGGCCGCACACCATATCGCCATGACAGAGAACGCAAAAGCACCCGCCCCGCCCCGCCGGAAAAACATCCGGTGGGGCGTCCTCACCCCCACCATCGTGCTGGCTGTGCTGGTCGCCGTCTATGCCGTCTATTGGTGGACCGTGGCCGGCGAAATCAAGAGCCGCATCGAGACCGCCGCGCTCGATAACGGGCGCATCGAGACGAAATGGAAAGAGCTGGGCGTCTATGGCTTCCCCTATCGCTTTACCTCCAGCTTCACCGCCCCCGAAGTCGCCGCACCCCATACGCCCGAGCAATGGCGCTGGCAGGCGGACGAGTTCTCGGCAAGCTTCCTGCCTTACGATTTCAACCATGTGATCTTCGATGTAGAAGGCGAGCAGCGGCTGAGCTTTCGCGACGTGACGCAAAAGGGCGCGCCGCGGCGTGATTGGCGCATCAAAGCGGATGCCGCCTGGTCGAGCTATGTGGCCGAGAAGGGCACCCCTTTCGGGCGGCTTGCCATCGATGTGAAGAAACTCGATGCGAAACGCGAGAACGGCGATGACACGCTGACGGCAGACCGGCTGCAGCTTCACACGCGCCCCGCCCCGCTGACCATCGAAGGCGGCGCGGCCCCGCTCATGCCCGGCACGCCGAAGCCTGCGACCGCCATCGACCTCGCGCTGCAGGGCGAGCAGCGCTTGGAGGCGGCGCTGCAGCCC
>CAYSVF010000043.1:0-11699 GCA_964434415.1 uncultured Parvibaculum sp. | reverse complement strand
GGCCTCTGCTGGGCGATCTCGACCTCGTCCTCGTCATGTCGGTCAATCCGGGCTTCGGCGGACAGAGTTTCATCGAAAGCCAGCTTGCTCGCATCGAAGCCATTCGCAAGCGGATCGACGCCGAGGGCCTCGATATCGAGCTGGAAGTCGATGGCGGCATCAATTTCGAGACGGCCCCCCGCGCCATCGCGGCGGGTGCGAATGTACTGGTCGCTGGGACCGCAACCTTCAAGGGCGGCCCCGCCGCCTATGCGGACAATATCGCGGTCCTGCGCGGCAAGGGTTGAGCGCCCCCTTGAAAGGGCTCTGGCAGGGATGTCATTCGGGACGTTGTTCGATGCGTTACTCGGGACATTTCAGGGAGGCGGTCACGGACGATGGCCGGTGAGAGCGCGAAAAAGGCATCGGCAAACGGCGGCCCGGTCTCGGGAAACCGGCTGATCGACCTTGCGCTTGCGGCGGCCGGCCGTATCCGCACCGCCGCCATGGATCGCTTCTACGGCACATGGATCTACGGCCAGACGCTGCGCGGGCCCATGCCCGATCACATGCTCCACTATCCCAGGGAGCTGCGCCCCGGCCGCGCCTCGCGCGCCGACGCCATGTTCCAGGGTCGCTGGTTCCTGCCCGGCGGGCAGGTCCGCGCGCCGGGCGCTTCCTCGCCATTCGCCGCCGATCCGCCCAGCCTGACATGGGCGGAAGAGCTTCACGGCTTTGCATGGCTCAGGCATTTCTCGGCCGCCAACGCGCAGAACAGCGGATCGTCCGCCCGGGAATACGCCCGCAAGCTGATGTCTGAATGGATCGAGGTCGAAGGCCGCTGGCACCCTGTCGCGTGGCGGCCCCATGTCATCGGACGCCGCCTCATCTCGCTCGCCTCCAACGGTCCGCTCATCATAGACGGTTCGGAACTCGTCTATCGCTCGACCTTGCTGCGCAACATGGCACGGCAGGCCCGCCATCTGGCCCGCACCGCTCATCGCGCGCCGGAGGGGGCGCCCCGCATCACCGCGGCCATGGGGCTCGCCTTTTCCGGCCTCTGCCTGTCGGAAGGCCATCGCCGGCTGGACAAGGGTCTGCGACTTCTTTGCCGCGAACTCGACCGGCAGATCCTGCCGGATGGCGGTCATGTCAGCCGCAACCCCTCCGCCCAGCTCTCCATCCTGCTCGACCTTCTCATGCTGCGCGACAGCCTGCGCGAACGGCATATGAATGTCCCCAAGCCGATCCGCGACGCCATTGACCGCATGACGCCCATGCTGCGTTTCTTCCGGCATGGCGACGGCAGGCTCGCCCTTTTCAACGGCTCCAACGAAGGCCCGGAAGGCGCGATCGACGCAGCCCTCGACCGGGACGACGCCAAAGGACGCCCGTTCGGCTTCGCGCCCCATTCCGGCTATCAGCGGCTGGCGGCGGGGCCCGCCAATATCGTGGTCGACACGGGCCGCCCACCGCCGGGCCCCTTCAGCCATGAAGCTCATGCAGGCTGCCTGTCACTCGAAATGAGCGCGGGCCGCGCCCGCATGATCGTGAATTGCGGCGCGACCCGCGTCCTCGGCCCCGACTGGGAGGCGGCAAGCCGCGCGACGGCGGCCCATTCCACGCTGGTGCTGGCCGACACCTCCTCGGCGCGCATGCTGCGGGGGCGCCTCTCTCGCCGCCTCCTGGGCGCGCGCATCATGGAAGGCCCGACGCATGTCGAAAATCGGCGCAATGAAAACGAGGCCGGCATCTGGCTCGAAGCCGCGCATGACGGCTATGCCGCCGATTTCGGCCTGATCCATCGCCGCCGCCTCTATCTGTCCGGCTCGGGCGAGGATCTGCGCGGCGAGGACTTGCTGGAGCCGCTCGGCCGTCCTGTTCGCACATGGCCCTGGCAGCCCCGCTTCTGGCGCAAACCGCCCGAAGACCCGCCCTATACGGTCCGGTTCCACATCCATCCGGATGCGCGCGTCTCGCTCGCCCATGACCGCTCCAACGTGCTGGTGCTGCTGCCCAATGGCGATGGCTGGCAGTTCCGCGCCCGCTCGGGCCAGGGCGACTGCGCCATCGACATTGAGGAAAGCGTCTATCTGGGCTCGGGCGACACCACGCGCCGCGCCGAGCAGATCGTCGTTTCCGGCGAGGTTTTCCGGGGAGAAGCCAAGGTGAACTGGGCCTGGCGCAGGCTCTCATCCCGCAATGCGGGCAAGGAAAACGATGCCGCCGTCATGCCGGAGCTTCCCGAGCTCGCCATGCCGGACGAAGAGCCCGGAGAGAGCTGACCCTCAGCCCGCCTTCGGCTGGAGAACCATCTGGCTCTGCGTGACGACCGCACAAAGCCGCCCGTCGCCTCGCGTGACCTTTGTCTGCCAGACCATCAGCTTGCCGCCCTTGTGAAAGGGTTCGCAGGTGGCGGTCGCGACATCGCCTACAGGCACAGGCGCCAGAAAATTCGTCTTGCTCTCAACCGTGGTCGTCGTCGCCCCCTTTGGCAGGTTCAGGACCGTCGCCACCGCCCCCGCCGTATCGGCCAGGGTCATGGTGGCCCCGCCATGCAAAATGTCGGGGAGGGTGCAATGGCGTTTTTCGACCTTGAGCCGGGCCACGACCTTGTCCGGCGCGGCGGAAACGAGCTCGAGCCCCAGCAAATCGGCGAAGGGCAGCGGATGTGCCTGTAGAGAGGCGGCGGTCTCTTCGGGCGTGACGGTTTCGCTCATCTCTGACCTCTTCCCGGGTGGTTCCATCGATCGCTCAAAGAGATAGGACCGCCTCCGGGTCCCTCTAAGGGCCAATCCGGCACAATCGGTTGGAACCACTTGCGGCCCCCGCCCCTTCCGCCCAGCTTGGAACCGCCCGGGTTTCGTGCTATCGCCCCCGCATCCCGTCACATATTGCCGAGGCATCTCCCATGGTCTCCACCAAGCCCGCTCCCGACGCCGCCGATATCCAGCGCGTGCGCCGCGCCCTGCTGTCCGTTTCCGACAAGACGGGGCTCATCGAATTCGCCACCGCCCTTCACGAGGCGGGCGTGGAACTGATTTCCACCGGCGGCACGGCCAAGGCGATCAAGGACGCGGCGCTGCCCGTGCGCGACGTCTCCGAGGTGACGGACTTCCCGGAAATGATGGATGGCCGGGTGAAGACCCTGCATCCCATGGTCCATGGCGGGCTTCTCGCCGTTCGCGACGATGCCGAACATGCGCAAGCCATGGAGAAGCACGGGATCGCCGGCATCGACCTTCTTTGCGTCAATCTCTACCCCTTCGAGGCGACCGTCGCGAAGGGCGCGGGCTATGGGGAATGCGTGGAGAATATCGATATCGGCGGCCCGGCCATGATCCGCGCGGCGGCCAAGAACCACGCCTATGTCGCCGTCATCGTGGAAGGCGACGACTATGGTGCGATCGTCGACGAGCTGAAGGAAAAGGGCGGCACCACGCTCGCCACGCGCAAGCGCCTCGCTCACAAGGCCTATGCGCGCACCGCCGCCTATGACGCGGCGATCTCCAACTGGTTCGCGAAGGAACTCGAAAACGATGCGCCGGAATGGCGCGCCTTCGGCGGCGAACTGAAGCAGACGCTGCGCTATGGCGAGAACCCGCATCAGCATGCGGCCTTCTATGTTTCGGGCGACCGGCGCCCGGGCGTCGCCACCGCGACCCAGCTTCAGGGCAAGGAACTCTCCTACAACAACATCAACGACACGGACGCCGCTTTCGAGCTTGTCGGCGAATTCGACCCCGCCGTTGCGCCCGCCATCGCCATCATCAAGCACGCCAATCCCTGCGGCGTGGCGACAGGCTCTTCGCTCACCGACGCCTACAGGAAGGCGCTGGCTTGCGACCCCGTTTCGGCCTTTGGCGGCATCGTCGCCTCCAACATGCCGCTCACCGGCGAGACGGCGGAGGAGATCGCGAAGATCTTCACCGAAGTCATCATCGCGCCCGACGCGGATGAAGATGCGCGCCGCATCATCGCCGCCAAGAAGAACCTCCGCCTGCTGATTACCGGCGGCCTGCCGGATCCGCGCGCGCCCGGCCTCTTCTACAAGTCGGTTTCGGGCGGCATGCTGGTCCAGTCCCGCGACGATGGCTGCGTCGACGATCTCGATCTCAAGGTCGTGACGAAACGCGCACCGTCGGATCAGGAACTTGCCGACATGCGCTTTGCGTTCAAGGTCTGCAAGCATGTGAAATCGAATGCGATCATCTATGTAAAGAACGGCGCCACCGTCGGCATCGGCGCGGGCCAGATGAGCCGCGTGGATTCAGCCCGCATCGCCGCCCGCAAGGCCGAGGACGCAGCCCAGGCCGCGGGCGAGAGCAAGCCCGCCACCATCGGGTCGGTTGTCGCCTCCGACGCCTTCTTCCCCTTCGCCGACGGCCTTCTGTCGGCGGCGGAAGCCGGCGCCACGGCGGTGATCCAGCCCGGCGGTTCCATGCGCGACGAGGAAGTGATCGCCGCGGCGGATGAAAAAGGCCTCGCCATGGTCGTCACCGGCATGCGGCACTTCCGCCATTAAAAGGACGAAGTAGCCTTACATTCTCTGATCCCCCGGGCGATGCTCGGGGGATTTTGTTTTGAAGGAGGAAAGCCCATGATTGTCACCACCACACCCACCATCGAAGGCCGCAAGGTTGCCGACTATAAGGGACTCGTCTCCGGCGAAGCCGTAATCGGCGCGAATGTATTTCGCGACGTCTTTGCCTCCATCCGCGATTTCGTCGGCGGCCGCTCCGGCTCCTATGAAAAGGTGCTGAAGTCCGCCCGCGACGAAGCCATGCGCGACATGATGGAAGATGCGGAACGCCTCGGCGCCGACGCCATCATCGGCGTCGACCTCGACTATGAAGTCGTCGGCCAGTCCGGCTCCATGCTGATCTGCATCGCCTCCGGCACGGCAGTCACACTGGGCTGACACCCGACCTCAATGCACGACCGCGCTGGCGCGCTCTTCCTTCACGAAGAGCAGCAGAACGAGACCTGTCAGGATCAGCGGGATCGCGACCATCAGGCCGAAGCGCTGGTTCTGCGTCAGCTCCGTCACGATGCCGATGAAGAGCGGCGCGATCCACGCCGTCGCCTTGCCGCATAGCGCGAAGAGGCCGAAAAACTCCGTCATCATCTCCTTGGGCGAGATGCGCGCCATCATCGTCCGGCTCGACGCGATGACCGGCCCCACCATCAACCCGAAGAGCGCGATCATGCCGAGAAAGAGCTGCTGCGGCAGGGTGGAGAAGGCAGGCGCATTGTCGGGCACCGGCACCTGGATGAAATAGAAGATCCGGTCCTTGTCGAAAGACAGGATGATCGCAAAGAACACCACCACACCGATGATCGCCCAGACCAGCGTGCGTTTCGAGCCGATCTTGAGATCGACCCAGCCGCCGACGAACCCGCCCAGCGCCGCGAAAAGCGTCACCCAGACGCCGTAGATCGCCATCTGCATCGCGCCCCAATGGAAAATGGACGCGGCCAGAATCCCGCCGAACACGAAGATCGCCGTCATGCCGTCATAGAACAGCATGCGCGCCAGCAGGTAGAGCCCGACATTGCGAAAATGGCGCACCGATTTGAGCGTCTCCCAAAGCCGTATGAGCCCGGCCTTCGCCGCCTCGCGCCGCCCGAGACCCTTGCCCGCCTGGTCGGGCACCATGAACAGGAGCGGCAGCATGAAGATGACGAACCATGCGCCCGAGATCGGCCCGACGATGCGGTCCGTCTCATGCGCGGCCCTGGAAAGTCCGAACAGCGGTTCGGCGGGAATGAAGGGCGCGCTTACCTCGCCGGGAAGTTGGAAGAAGATCAGCACAAGGATGAGCGCGACAATGGCCGCAAGCTGTCCCATGCCGATGCCGATACCCGACAGAAGACCGATGCGCCGGTCCGAGGCGATGGTGGGCAGCATGGCATTGGCAAAGATGATGGCGAACTCCATCCCCACCGCCGCGACGATGAGCGACACCATGACATGGAAAAGCGGCTCGCCCGGTATAGCGAACCAGAGGCCGAAACAGCCCGCCGCGCACATCAGCATGGACGCGACGATCCAGGGTTTGCGCGGTCCGGCCGCATCCGCCATCGCGCCGAGCAGCGGGCTCATAAGTGCGATGGTGACGCCGGCAATCGCCTGCACATATCCCCAATAGGCCTGCCCCTCGACCGGGCTGGCTGCCAGCACATTGGTGAAAAAGGGCGGAAAGAGAAAGATCGTGATGAGCGAGAAATAGGTCTGGTTCGCCCATTCATAGAGAACCCAGGCGCCTTGCGCCCAGTTGGAGGCCGGTTCCTTGCCGCCGGTATCGTGCGGCGGCTGCCACTGGGGCACGGCCCCCTCAATGATCTCACTCACTACTCTGCTGCCTCCGCCCGTTCTTCCTTCACGAAGAGAACGAGCCCCAGTCCGACGCCGAGAAGCAGCAGAACGGAGGCGAAGCCTGCCCGCTGGCTCTGGAAGAAGGACGTTGTGAACCCCACAATCGCCGGCCCGAGAAAGGCCGTCGCCGTGCCCGATAGCGCATAGAGACCGAAAAACTCCGACATTTTCGTTGCCGGGGCAAGTCGCGCCAGCATGGTCCGGCTGTTGGCATAGGCCGCGGTAATGAAAATCGCGATCAGGACGACCACCATGACATAGAGAAGTTCAGGCACGGTGGCGAAGAAAGGCAGGTCCCAGACTTTCGGCGCATTCGGATCCCAGGGCACGAAGAAGAAGAGTTCCGTCGGCGTAATGGAAACGGCAAGCAGCAGACCCAGAGACGTGCCGCCGATGGAAATCAGGATCGCCGCTTTCGACCCGAACGTATCGTCGAGCCAGCCGCCGAAGAACCCGCCGCCCACCGCGAAGATCGACAGCACGATGCCGTAGATCGTCAGCGTCAGCGCATCCCAGTGAAAGACGCCCGCCGCATAGACGCCGCCGAAGATGAGAATGGCCGTCTGCCCGTCATTATAGAACATCCGGGCGATGAGATAGGTCGCCACATTGCGGTAATGCTTGAGCTGACGCACCGTCTTGAGGACCCGCGTACCGCCCTGCCGGATACTGTCCACCAGACCCGGCCGCGCCTCGCGCGGCCTGTCGGGTGTGAAGAACATCAGCGGCAGCGTGAAGAAGAAGAGCCACAAACCGGCAATCGGACCGGCAATACGGCTGTTCTGAAAGGTGCTGACATCGATGCCGAACAGAGCCTGGTCGGGAATGAACCCCCAGCTCACCCGGCCCGGCAGCATGAAGGCATAGAGCATGAAGCAGAGGATCAGCAGCCCGCCCGCATTGCCCAGCGCCAGCCCCAGCCCTGAAAGAAATCCGATCCGGTCGTTCGGCGCGACCGACGGCAGCATGGAATTATGGAAGACTTCCGAAAAGGCGAAAGCCACCGAGACGATCACGATCAGCGCCGCAATCGTCGAGATGGAAAGACCTTCCGGCCCGGGCATCGCCCACCAGAGCGCGAAGGTGGCCGGCGCCATGATCCCGACAAAGACGGCAAGCCAGGGCTTGCGGCGCCCGCCCGAATCCGCGATCGCGCCGAGAACCGGCGCCAGGCAGGCAATAACGAAACCGGCAATGGAGTTGATATTGCCCCATATGGCCTGCCCCTTTACCGGGTCGCCCACCACCACATTGGTGAAATAGGGGGAGAAAATATAGATGGTTATGAGGAGGACATATGGGTTGCGGGCCCATTCGAAGACGGCCCAGCTCACCTGGCCCTTTTTGTCCGCCGCCCTGTCGCCTGTCGCAGAGAGCGGATGCCCGTCATCGCCGACGGTGGCTGAAAAAGACTCCGCCCCTTGCGCGCCCGCTTGTACGGCAGGGCCCGCTTCCTTCGCAAAATCGACCAAATTTTCCTCCCGTCCCGCTCGCCTCTACCGGGAGCGGCCCAATTTTTCTGTAATTGGAGCATGAAAGGAGGACGGGGAAAAGTTATTCGGCCGTAACGTCGGAGGGGCCCGCCTAGGCCGCCTGCCCGCAGCACTTCTTGTATTTCTTGCCCGAACCGCAGGAGCAGGGATCGTTGCGGCCGATCTTTTCGACCTTGCGCGGGCGAGCGCCCATGATGCCGTCCACATACCACCAGCGTCCGTCCTGCTTGCGGAAGGTTGCCGTCTCATGATGGACGCGGTCCTGATTGTCCGCCTGGAAATGCGCAACGAATTCGACGACGCCGTCCTCGTCCTGTTCGCCGCCTGCCTCTGTGTAGCGCACCTCAAGCCCCGTCCAGAGGCTGGACTTCGCCCATTCCAGTGCGGCCTCACGGTCGAAATCCTCCCGCGTGCCGGGCAGCAGCGTCTCTTCCAGATAATCGGCGTTATGCGTGGCGAAAGCCGTATAGCGCGAGCGCATCAGCGCCTCGGCCGTCGGCGGCAGCGCCGCCCCGGAAAGGAAGGGACCGCAGCATTCGCCAAAGGTCTTGCCGGAACGGCAGGGGCAGGCATCGGTATCGGAAATCATCGGAGCATGGCCTCGGCGGATAGGTGCGATGGATCGGCCATCCTCATAAGGCCCGGCGTGGAAAAATGCAAAACCCGGGATCAGGCCGGTTCGCGCAGGCTTCGCCGCACGGCCAGCCAGAGTGCGGCCAGCAGCAGCGGAAATCCAAGCTGCAGATGGGTCGCGTCGGCAAGAAAGCTGGTCAGCGGCGGGATCACCGCCAGCGCCAGCAGCCACAGCTTTTCGCCCCGACCGGCCCCGTTGGCCGCCATATCGCTCGCAATAATCGCCAGCGGTATCGCCAGCAGCGCCATCTCGTAATCGAAAATATAGGGCGGCACGAGCAGGCTCGCCGAAACGAGTACCGCCCAGCTCGCCCGGGTCATGCCGATGCGCCGCCAGACAATGACGACAGTCGTCGCGGCGCCCAGCGCCACAAGTGCCTGCAGGGCATAGGCCGTATCGGCGCCGACGCCGAGATAGCGGAAAAAGACCCACGCACTCGGCATCTTCGCCCAGGGCAGCAACCCGTCTTCGAAAATGGTCCTTACCAGTTCCAGATTGCCGAAAAAGGCCTGCCAGAGCCCGAAACCGAAGACGGCGGTGGCCAGACCGCAAAAGCCGAGCGTCGCCACGGCCGCGGCAAAGAAGATACGCCACTGCCCGGCGGCGATGAGAGCGAACGGAATGAGCAGACCGAATTGCGGCTTGAAGGCGAGAAGCCCGATAAAGAGCCCCGCCCAGAGCGCACCACGTGCGCCCCTTTCGCTCGCCAGCGCCGCGCCCGCGAAAAGCGCGGCCGAATAGAGCGAGTTCTGCCCGTGATAAAGGCAGAGCAGCGTCGCCGGAAAAGCCGCCAGCAACCAGTAGGAGGCCGGCTGGTTGAGCAATGGACGGCAGGCATAGAGATAGGCGCCGAAGCCAAGCGCGGTGAAAACGAAAAAGGAAAGCGCATATGGCAGCAGGGCCAAGGGCGCGACAAGGAGCTGGAAGGTCGGCGGATAGTGCCAGAGATAGGCGGCCTGCGTGGCCGGGACCGCTTTCTGCTGCGCTTCATGCGCCTGATCCATATCGAAAGCAGCCTCGGGCCGTCCGTCGAGCGTCAGCTCCGACGCGCCCCAGAAGGTAATGAAGTCATACCCCAGCGGACGGTCCTTCAGATCGAGCCCGCCATGCGAGGTGACCACCAGCAGGATCGCGGACAGAAGAAATATCCCCAGGACGATGCGCGGGTAGTTGCGCATCCGCTCCAGATCGAAAAGAGCGGGCGCGGAGACCGCCGCCGTTTCAATTTCCTGCCGCGCGGGCGCTGTGGACATGGATATTCCCGGATCTGTCGCTCGGTCCGGCCAAGCATACGAGCCCAAGCTTAAGGGAGACTTACGCGATGTCAGAGATGCGGCAGGATATACCAGACCGCGCCGACTGCGGAGCCCGCCGACAGGACGAACCCGATCAGCACCATCAATCCGTCCGTCGCCGTCATGCCCAGCGCAAGGAAGAGCACCGCGCATGCCGGCGCCATCACGGCGAAGGGCAGAAGCGCGGATGGCAGCATAAGCAGGCCAAGCCCCACGCAGACGAACGCCGTCGCCCAGGTGCCGGTCCTGCCGGTAAGAAAGGTAAGCCGCGTCCTGAAAAGCCGGTCGACGACCCGGGCGGTCCCGCGCATCTTCTCTCCGCCCTTTTCCACGGTTGCCGCATCGAGCTTGATAGCCTCAAGCCTTGCGGGCAGCCAGAAATGCTCAAGCCCGATCACGCGCTGTCCGGCCACGAGGATGACCATCAGGCCGGTCAGGATCGTCATGCCCGGGATAGCGCCGATCAGCGGCAGGATGGCGATGAGAGCGGGAACGACCAGGACGGGACCGAAACTGCGCGAGGCCACCGCGTCCATCAGGTCGCCGACCGTAATGCTCTCTTCATTCCTCGCCCTGTCGATCAGGAGTTCGATAATATCTTCGAGCGAGGCGGGCCCGTCGCTTCCGGGCGCCTTCGCCTTGTCCTTTCGCGGCCTTGCCGCTTCCTCGATCGACCGGTCGTATTTTGCACGTGCCGTCATGCCTTCGAGTGTTCCGGTCGATATGGCGGGAATATGGCGAAGGACACAGACGCAGCGTCATCAAACGCTTGCGCGTGACGCCGTTGCCCTGCGCCGACTTAACACTTGCCGCCCCCGTCGCTTCGGTCTAACCGGTCGGGCAAGCAATGAAACCTGAGGACCTGAAAATGACGGAACGGGCACGCGCACTGGTCGCCGCTGTGGAGAAATTCATCCGCGAGGAAGTGATCCCCTTCGAGAAGGATTCGCGCAATGGCGGGCATGGCCCGACCGACGAGCTTGCCAATGAGTTGAAGGCGAAGGCCCGCGCGGCGGGCCTCATCGCACCGCATGTCGGCGAGGAATGGGGCGGGCTCGGCCTCACCCATTCCGAAATCGCGCTCGTCTTCCGTGCGGCCGGCTATTCGCCGCTTGGTCCCATCGCGCTCAATTGCATGGCGCCCGACGAAGGCAATATGCACCTGCTGGAGAAGGTCGCCTCCACCGAGCAGAAAGAGCGCTATCTGCGGCCGCTCGCGGCAGGCGAGACGCGCTCCGCCTTCCTGATGACCGAACCCGATGGCGGCGCAGGCTCCGATCCGTCCATGATGAAGACGGTTGCGAAACAGGATGGCAATCACTGGGTGGTGAATGGACGCAAATCATTCATCACCGGCGGCGAGGGCGCGACGGCGGCCATCATCATGGCGAAAACGGATGAAGGGGCGACACTGTTCCTTGCCGACATGAAGACGCCCGGCATCCGCATCGAACGTGTTCTCGACACGCTGGACAGCTCCATGCCCGGCGGCCACGCCGTGGTCGCGCTCGACAATGTGCGCCTCACCTCCGACCAGATCCTCGGCGAGGCGCATCAGGGCTTCAAATATGCGCAGGTGCGGCTTGCGCCCGCGCGTCTCACTCATTGCATGCGCTGGTGGGGTACGGCGAACCGCGCCCATGACATCGCTGCCGACTATGCGTGCAAGCGCCACGCTTTCGGCAAACCGATCATCGACCATGAAGGCGTCGGCTATCAGCTCGCCGATAACAAGATCGACCTTAAACAGGCCGAACTGATGATCGACTGGTGCGCGGGCGTCCTCGACACCGGCGCGCAAGGCACGGAAGAAAGCTCCATGACCAAGGTCGCTGTCTCGGAAGCGCTCTGGCGCGTCGCCGATCGTTGCGTTCAGATAATGGGCGGCACCGGCGTCACCCGCGACACGGTCGTCGAAC
>CAYSVF010000042.1:0-11742 GCA_964434415.1 uncultured Parvibaculum sp. | reverse complement strand
TCAGCAGCATCTTGCCGGGCTGCAGCCGCCACTTTTCGACGATCTTGTCTTCCGGTGCGGGGAGCACGCCCATTTCGGAGGCCATCATCACATCGCCATCGTCGGTGACGTAATAGCGGGCCGGGCGCAGGCCGTTACGGTCCAGCGTCGCGCCGATCTGGCGGCCGTCCGTGAAGGCGACCGCGGCGGGGCCGTCCCAGGGCTCCATGAGAGCTGCGTGATATTCGTAGAAGGCGCGGCGTTCTTCATCCATGAGCGGGTTGCCCGCCCAGGCTTCGGGGATGAGCATCATCATCGCATGGGCCAGCGAGTAGCCGCCCATGATGAGAAGTTCGAGCGCATTGTCGAAGCAGGCCGTATCCGACTGTTCCTGAACGGCAATCGGCCAGATCTTCTTGATGTCGTCGCCCAGCAGCTCCGATTCCATGGTGGCATAGCGTGCCGCCATCCAGTTCACATTGCCGCGCTTCGTGTTGATCTCGCCATTGTGGCAGACCATGCGGAAGGGGTGGGCAAGGCTCCAGGTCGGGAAGGTGTTGGTGGAGAAGCGCTGATGCACGAGGGCGAGCGCCGTCACCATGTCCGGATCGGTCAGGTCCTTGTAGTACTGTCCGACCTGGGCTGCGAGCAGCATGCCCTTGTAGACGATGGTCTGCGAGGAGAAGGAGGGAATATAGAGGTCCTCCGGCACATGGCCTTCCTGCTCCAGCAGCGTGTTGAAAATGCGCTTGCGGATGACGAAGAGCTTGCGCTCGAACGCGGCCTGATCGGCGCAGCTGTCGGCGCGCTTCACGAAAACCTGCATGTGGCGGGGCTCGGTCGGGATGACCGACTCGCCGAGGTCGGAATTGTCCACCGGCACGTCGCGCCAACCGAGAAGGGTCTGGCCTTCCTCGGCAACGATCCTGTTCACCAGTTCGACGATCTTCGCGCGTGCGTCGTCCGCCTTGGGCATGAAGAGCATGCCGACGCCGTAATGGCCTTCTTCCGGCAGCTCGATACCAAGCTTGCCGGCTTCCTTGCGGAAAAAGGCGTCCGGCATCTGAATGAGAATGCCCGCGCCGTCGCCCGCCTTGGGGTCGGCGCCGACTGCGCCGCGATGCTCGAGATTTTCGAGGATACGCAGGCCGTCTTCGATGATTTTGTGCGATTTCCGGTTGTGGATGTTCGCGATGAAGCCGATGCCGCAGGCATCATGCTCGTTCCGGGGGTCATAGAGGCCCTGCGCCGCCGGAAGGCCCGCAGCGTAAGCCATGGGCGCAGTGGCGGCGGAAGCTTTCAGCTTCGCCGTGCTTGTCCGCGTCTGGCCGATGTCTGCCCGCATTTCCGTCATTTCTTTCCATCCCTAACCTAGGCCCGGGCCGTGCCGATCCGGACGGAATGTCTTTCCGTTGCCGGACCCCGAACCGGGTCGTCACCTACGCCACTTTCGTCTCTCGCCTCGTCCTTCCGGTTCTGACCGGAGGGCCGGGCATTCCGGCATGCCGGAACCCCGAGGGCGGGGGACGTCAGCGGATTACGCCTGATCGCAAGATCCCCGCGCGGTGGGCCCGCAAGCCCGACATCTAGCACGCTCCACGACCCGGGCCAGCAGCCCGGGGGACAAATCTTAGGTCCCGTTATCCTGGCGCGTGCCCCGGCTGCAGTGCCGCGTAGCCGCTCAGCTTTCTGCAGGGTGCTCCTTTTGCCCGGAGCAGGGCCACCTGACAAGTCTCCCGGCGGCCCAAATTACGCTTGACCGGCCATCCGAAAGGACCCCGGGAAGCGGGGCTTCTCCGGGAGCGCGATACTGCCAGAACGGGGGCTTTTTAGCAAGAAAATATGACAGGATTGCTGACCTATAAAATGACTCTTTGAATCAGGCGCTTAGCAGCTTCGGGCTTCATGTCCGGCAATCACGGCCGTGTGAAAATGCGTGTCCGCGCGCGCGCCTCTTCGTGACAGCAGTTGATTTCCCGGCCCGCGCTCCGGCGGGCATGCTCGATCCCGTTCCGGCAAGACAGCACATGCATGCCGCCGGGACGGATGGACAACATCCATTTGACCCAATCTGCGGAGATCCAACATGTCGAAGACCCTTACCCGTTCCACGCTGGCCCGTTCCTCGCTGGCCATTGCCGGTGCTCTCACCGCCGCCATCAGCCTGTCCGCCGCCGCCCATGCCGACGATATGGGCAAGGGCGCGATGGAGAAATGCTACGGCGTCGCCATGGCCGGCCATAACGACTGCAAGGCCGGAGCGGGCACGACCTGCGCGGGCACGTCGACACTCGACTATCAGGGCAATGCCTGGAAGCTCGTGCCGGCCGGCACCTGCGCCAGCATCGAGACGCCCTATGGCAATGGCAGCCTCGACCCGAAGGACACACAGCTTCCCTCGTAAGTGTGTGTTTCACGGGACCGGACGGAGTTCATCATGACCATCCCCCCATCTCATGATGCGCCGGCAGGCAATGCCGCTAGCGGCCGGTCCCGTCTCGGCCGCCCGGCCCCCGCCGCCTGCCCCCGGGCGGCCGGGGTCGGGCTCAAGGCCGACCATTACCGGGAAATCCTCGACACGCGGCCTGCCATCGGCTGGTTCGAGGTTCATGCCGAGAACTTCATGGGCGCGGGCGGGGCGCCGCATCGCTATCTCACCGCCATTCGCGAGCATTATCCGCTGTCGCTGCACGGGGTCGGGCTGTCGCTCTGTTCGGCCGGGTCGCTCGACCGGGCGCATGCAAAGCGGTTGCGTGCGCTTGTGGACCGGTACGAGCCCGACCTCGTATCCGAGCATCTCGCTTGGTCGCGGCATGACGGCGTCCATTTCAACGACCTTCTGCCTGTGCCACTGACAGAGGAAGCGCTCGACGTCGTCGCGGAGCATGTCGAGGAAACCCAGGACATTCTCGGGCGGCGAATGCTGATCGAAAACCCGTCCACCTATGTCGCGACGCGCGACGATATGAGCGAGACGGAATTTCTCGTTGCGCTGGCGCGGCGCACGGGATGCGGACTGCTGGTCGACGTCAACAATGTCTATGTTTCTTCGATGAACCACGGCCGGGATGCCGCCGCCTGGCTCGCCGCTATTCCTGCCGAACTGGTGGACGAAATTCACCTGGCGGGCCATGCGGTGGAGATGGTGGAGGGCGAAGCGCTCCGGATCGACGATCATGGCAGCCGGGTATCGCCGGAAGTCTTCGAGCTCTGCGCCCGTTTCCTCGATCGGGTCGGACCCGTCCCTACGCTGATCGAATGGGACAGCAACGTGCCGCCGCTTTGCGTGTTGCTCGAGGAAGCATCGAAGGCGGACAAGCTGTTGCATCGGGCGCAGTCACAAGCCGTCATGATGGGGAAGGCGCATGACTGATGCGTGCCCTTCACTGGCGGATTTTCAGGCGCGTTTTGCCGCGTCGCTGCGCAAGCCCGAAGACGGCTCGGCGCTTTCCCTGTTCTCGCCTTCCGAGCGCATACCGCTCGCGCGCCGTTTCGATGTTTACCGCAACAATGTGCATGTCAGTCTTGTCGATGCACTTGCCGATATTTTCCCTGCCGTGGAGCGTCTTGTCGGCCGTGATTTTTTCCGGGCGTCGGCGCGGCTCTTCCTTGCCGACAGCATGCCGTCGAGCGGCACGCTGATCGGTTTCGGCGGCGGATTTCCGGAATTTCTCGACCGGTTCGAGCCGGCCGCCGGACTGCCTTATCTCGGCGATGTTGCGCGGCTTGAGCTTCTTTGGCTCGCCGCCTATCACGCGGGCGAGGCACCGCCGGTCGATCCCGGCGCGCTGCAGGCCGGCGACGATCCGTCCGGGCTTTGTCTCTGTTTCCATCCTTCAGCGGCGTTGCTTTCTTCCAGCTGGCCCGTGTTTCAGATCTGGCGAAGCAATCGCGAGGATGCGGAGGTTATGCCCATCGACCTCGATACCGGCCCCGATTTTCTGATGGTGTTCCGGAGCGGGGGAGAAGTGCGCATCGCATCGCTCGATTCGGGTATCCATGCGTTTTGCGAAAAGCTCGCCGCGGGCGCGACGCTGGGCGAAGCCGTTGAGGCGGCGGCTGCCGTCGACAGAGGTTTCGATCTCGTCGCTGCGTTTCAGTTCATCCTGTCATCGGGCGCCTTCGCTGCGCCCTTGTCCGAGCGAGGAGATAACTGCCATGTCCAACATGTATGAGAGTGTCGCGCCGCATACAGCCTTGTCACGTGCCGCTGCGCTCGCCGGGCGGGCGAACGCGCTTCTGGCCGGCATCCCCGTTTCGCTCTACGCGCTGATGATGCGGGTGGCGATCTTCCTGGTCTTTTTTCAGTCCGCCCGCACCAAGGTGGAGGGACTGCTCACGATCAAGCAGAGCACCTTCTTCCTCTTTCAATATGAATATGGGCTGCCGCTTCTGCCGCCGCATCTCGCAGCCTATATGGCGACCTATTCGGAACATTTCTTTTCGCTTCTCATCCTGCTCGGGCTCGCCACACGCTTTGCCGCTCTACCGCTTTTAGGCATGACCCTCGTCATCCAGATCTTCGTCTACCCGGAAGCCTATACGGTGCATCTTTCCTGGGCGGCCATGCTCGTTGCCCTGGCGGCGCTGGGGGGCGGCAGGTTTTCGCTCGATCGCCTTCTCTTTCGCCGGTGAGCCCGTTACGATCCGCGCGTTCAGGTAGTGAGGATGGCGGGATCGGAGATGGCGGCGATGGATTTTACCAGCGACAATGCGTCGGGTGTGGCGCCCGAAATCATGGCGGCATTGGGGGAAGCCAATCATGGCAGTGCCGCTTCCTATGGCGCTGACGATGCGACCGCGCGGCTTCAGACCGTCATGGCGGATCTGTTCGAACATGAGGTCGAGGTTTTTCCCGTCGCGACCGGCACAGCGGCGAATTCGCTGGCTCTGGCCTGCCTCACGCCGCCATGGGGCGCGGTTTTCGGTCACGAACACGCGCACGCCCATGTCGATGAGTGCGGTGCACCGGAATTCTTTTCCGACGGCGCCAAGTTCGTGCCGATTGCAGGCGAGAACGGAAAGCTCGAACCGGATGCCTTCAAGGGCGCATTTCGTCTTCTGCCGCTTGGCAATGTCCACAATGTACAGCCTTCGACGCTGACGCTGACGCAATCCACCGAATGCGGGACGCTCTATTCCGTCGATGAAATCCGGGCGCTTACGGATATTGCGCATTCGCGCGATATCGCGGTTCACATGGACGGCGCGCGCTTTGCCAATGCGGTTGCGGCGCTGGACGCGTCGCCGGCGGAGATCACATGGAAATCCGGGGTCGATGTGATGTCGTTCGGCGCGACCAAGAACGGCGCCATGGGGGCCGAGGCCGTGATCTTTTTCGACAAGCATCTGGCACGCGATTTTGCGTTCCGGCGAAAGCGCGGCGGGCATCTCTTTTCGAAGATGCGTTTTCTGTCGGCCCAGCTCGAAGCCTATCTGAAAGACGGATTATGGCTGCGCCTGGCCGCTCACGCCAATGCGATGGCGCGCGAGCTTGCCGAAGGTCTCGGTGCAATGCCCGGCGTTGACATTCATTTCCCGGTAGAAGCGAACGAGATTTTCGTCCGTATGCCGGTCTCCATGTCGAAGGGCCTCAAAGAGGCTGGTGCGCGCTTTCATCCCTGGCCGATGGTGGGGGATAATGACCGGGCGCGGACGGTGAGGCTTGTTGCGTCATTTCAGACGGAAGCCGCCTCTGTCGCGGAATTCCTTGCTCACGCGCGCACGACGGCGGGGTGAATGCCAATCCGACACATGCATTTTTAGGCTTTCTTAAGGCTGATCCGCATATGGTTTCAGTTGTCCGTATTGCATGACGCTTTTCATTCAGATGCTCGAAAACGGAACCATGGCCTCATTCGACGAAAACGGTTCGAGCGAATATGCGCGCCTGATCGCGAAGGCGGAGGCTGCCGTCGAGGCTTTGCGCGACAGCTACAAGGACCAGTTCCGCCAGGATGTCGATCAGATGTTCCTGCTCTGGGCAAAGCTGGAAGACGGAGCGGATCGCCGGCAGGTCATGGATGAGATCTACGCCATCGCTCATAATGTGAAAGGGCAGGGCGGTTCCTTCGGCTATGATTTCGTGACCGCACTCGGTTCGTCGCTGTGCCGCTTCCTGCGGGCTACGCCCTCTTATTCCGATGACGATCTGAAAATCGTTCGCGCGCATCTGGACGCGCTCTCGCTTGCCTCTTCGGACGATATGTCGGGCGATGGCGGGACGAAAGGACGCGATATCCTGCATGACCTTTCCCTGATGACGGGTTATCCGATCGACAGCGGAGCGATCGACGGCTGATCTTTCCACAGCCTTTCTTCTTTGCGCTGGATCAAACCCATGCGGTTTTCCGCAGATTGGGCGTGGCGCGGCCACTTGTCCGCTCGCGATACGCGCCGTTCTGTGTTTCCATTCTCCTTGCATTCGAGCGTCTCTCCCCTGCTTGAATTCCGCCTCCCATATTCGTCGAGGTTCCCATGAGCATCCGAAACCTCCATCAAATGTTCGCGCCGAAATCCGTCGCGCTGATCGGCGCGAGCAATCGCGACGGTAGTATCGGCAAGGTCGTGCTGCGAAACCTGAGAAGCGCCGATTTCAAAGGGCCCATATGGGCGGTCAATCCGCAGGGCGGTGAGATCGGCGGGGAGGTGGCCTATAAGGATGTTGCCTCGCTGCCGGAGGCGCCCGACCTTGCCGTGATCGCGACGCCGCCTCACACCGTGCCGGGCATTATCGGCGAACTC
This sequence comes from uncultured Parvibaculum sp., assembly GCA_964434415.1. Classification (GTDB taxonomy): domain Bacteria; phylum Pseudomonadota; class Alphaproteobacteria; order Parvibaculales; family Parvibaculaceae; genus Parvibaculum. Next base: position 5,019 of record CAYSVF010000042.1, on the reverse strand, counting down.
GGCAAGAAGGGAACGCGCGCGGCCGTGGTCATCACGGCGGGCTTCGGCGAACTCGGCGAGGAAGGACGGGCGCTCCAGCGCGAGATGCTGGATGCGGCAAAGCCCTATCTTCTGCGTATCGTCGGTCCGAACTGTCTTGGCATCCTGGCACCGGGAAACCAGCTCAACGCCTCCTTTACCCATCTGCCGCCGATCGATGGCAATGTTGCTTTCGTCTCGCAGTCGGGTGCCGTCGTCACCGCCGTCCTCGACTGGGCGACGAGCCGCAATATCGGATTTTCTCACATCGTTTCGCTGGGCGGCATGTCGGATGTGGATTTCGGCGACATGCTGGATTTTCTCGCGCATGACCCGAAGACGAAAAGCATTCTGCTTTATGTCGAGTCGGTGACCGATGCGCGCAAGTTCATGTCAGCCGGTCGGCAGGCCGCGCGCCTGAAACCCGTTATGGTCATCAAGGCGGGCCGTCACGAAGAAGGCGCCAAGGCGGCGCGGTCGCATACCGGTGCGCTGGCCGGGTCCGACGCGGTTTATCACGCCGCTTTCCGCCGCGCGGGCATGTTGCGCGTGCAGGGCGTGGAAGACCTCTTCGATGCGGTGGAAACCCTTGCCATGCGTTCGGAGCGCAAGCCGCTCCTTGGCGACAGGCTTGCCATCCTTACCAATGGCGGCGGTGTCGGGGTGCTGGCGACGGACGATCTGATCGACGAGAGCGGGCATCTCGCTTCGCTGGCGCCGGAGACGATCGAGAGCCTCAACAAGGTTTTGCCGCCCACCTGGAGCCGAGGCAATCCGGTGGACATTATCGGGGATGCCGGTGCTCAGCGTTATGCGGATGCAATTGAAGGCCTGATGGGCGATCCGAATACCGATGCGCTTCTGGTGCTCAACTGCCCGACCGCCGTGGTGGACAATGTCGAGGCCGCGCGGGCGGTTGTCGATACCGCTGCGAAGAGCCGCAAGCCGCTCTATACGAGCTGGCTCGGCGATCAGGGCGCGCGCGAAGCGCGGCAGGTCTTTCTCGACAACAAGGTCGCGACCTATGACACGCCCGGCCAGGCGGTTCATTCCTTCATGCTGCAGGTTCGCTATGACCGCAACCAGCGGCTGCTGATGGAAATTCCGCCGGCGGGGCCTGCATGGCCGCAGCGCGATCTTGATGCGGCGCGCGCCATTATCGACAAGGCCGCCGGCGAGAAACGCGAATGGCTGACGGAACCGGAAGCAAAAGCGCTTCTGAAGGCCTATGGCATTCCGGTCGTGGAAACGCTCACGGTGAGTTCTGTCGATGAAGCGGCGGCGTGCGCGGAGAAAATCGGGTATCCGGTGGCATTGAAAATTCTTTCCGCCGAAATCACCCACAAGACCGATGTCGGCGGCGTCGCGCTGGATCTCGAAGACAAGGAAGCGGTGTTGCGGGCGGCACGGCGTATGCTCGAGCGTGTGGCGGAAGCAAGGCCCGATGCGACGATCGACGGGTTTACCGTTCAGCGCATGGCGAGCCGTCCCAGCGCCTTCGAGCTCATCCTCGGCATGATCGATGACGCAACCTTTGGCCCGGTGCTTCTTTTCGGGCAGGGCGGCACGGCGGTGGAAGTCGTGCGCGACCAGGCGATGGCCCTGCCGCCGCTCAATCGGGTGCTGGCCGAAGACCTGATCCGGCGCACGCGCGTCTCAAGACTTCTCGATGGCTATCGCGGACGTCCCGGCGCCGATTTCGATGCGATTGCGGGCACTCTGATGGCGATTGGGGATCTCTCGGCGGATAATCCCGACATCGCGGAACTCGACATCAACCCTCTCTGGGCGGATGAGGAAGGCGTGCTGGCGCTGGATGCGCGTGTGCGCATCACGGCCCCGCATGGCAAGGGATCATCGCGGTTTGCGATCCGGCCCTATCCCGGTGCGCTGGAAGGTGCGCTTGCCGGGCGCGACGGCAGGATTTATCCGATGCGGCCTATCCGGCCCGAAGACGCGCCGCTGACGGACGACCTTCTGGCCCATACCGATCCGGAAGACATAAGGCTGCGCTTCCTGTCGCCGCTCAGAAAGCTTCCGCGCCAGTTGGCCGCGCGCCTGACGCAGATCGACTATGACCGGGAAATGGCCTTTGTGGTCTTTACCGACGAGACACGGCAGCATCTTGCCGCGGTGGGCCGGCTTTCCGACGATCCCGACAGGGAGCGGACGGAATATGCGATCCTGGTGCGGACCGATCTTCACGGACATGGTCTCGGCTACGGGCTGATGAACAAGCTTATAGACTATGCGCGGGCGCGCGGCGTGAAGCAGGTCTTCGGCCATGTGTTGCGCGAGAACAAGCCGATGCTGGATCTGTGTGCCGAACTCGGCTTCACGCGCCACCAGCTGCCGGGCGAACCGAGCGTGTTCGAAATGCAGCTCGATCTCTGAGCGTATGAAAAAAGGCGGGCCGTTTCCGGCCCGCCTCGTTTCATTCTTATTATGCGCGTGATGGCAGCCGATCAGTCGGCGGCCGTCGCGTAGCTGCCTTCCAGCGATTTCGAACCCGCCGAGGCATTGGTGATTGCAATGCGGCGCGGCTTCATCTCTTCAGGAACCTGGCGCTGCAATTCGACATGGAGGAGGCCGTTTTCGAGCTTCGCGCCCGTGACCTCCACGTGATCGGCCAACTGGAAGCGGCGCTCGAAGCTGCGCGCGGCGATACCCTGATGGAGGTAGTTCCTCTCGCCGTCCTGATCGTTCTTCTGGCCGTTGATGGTGAGCACGTTCTGCTTCACCTCGATCTCCAGATCGTCTTCGGCAAAGCCCGCCACCGCCATGCTGATGCGGTAATTATGCTCGTCCACCCGTTCGATATTGTAGGGCGGATAGGTAGAGGTCTGGGCCTCGCGGGTCGCATTGTCGAGAAGCGACTGAAGCTGGTCGAAGCCGACGCTGGCGCGATAGAGAGGGGAAAAGTCGAAGTTTCTCATTTGAACACCCTTGGTTTAAGCGATGCATCCCTCGGGCCTCCCATCCGCCTTATGGCCGGCTGGGTCTTTGGCCCGTTCCGGACCCGTTTTGGCGTCCGGTCCCTAATAGATGGGTGGTGTTTCAGGCTCTTCAAGTGAGGATATCCGCCGCTTTTGTCGCGGCCTGCGCGGGTGAACCCCGGCTGAACGGAAGGTCCACGATAGGTTCAGCGAGGTCCCGTCATTCTGTGTTTCAGCAATTGGGTTCCCCAGCCGACACAGGAGGCAGACATGACGAAAATTCTTCTCAAGACCGCGGCGGCAGCCGGTATTCTGGGCGCGATGGCAATGGCCGCTCCGGCGCAGGCCGGCAATGCGAATTTCGTGCTGACATTCGGCAGCCATCATGCCGGACCGCAGATGACGGCCCAGACCATCGACTATCGCCGCGGGTCCCCGGGGTGGCGGGCACATGACGGGCGCGTGATGCCGCTCAATCGTGTAGTCCGCGTCATCGAAAACCGCTCGGGCGGCACGGTGACCGATATTCGCCTCGCGAAAAACCGGCGCGTCTATCATCTGGAAGGCGTCACGCGCCTTGGCATGATCGTGGATGCGAAGGTGGATGCGCGCACGGGCCGGATCCAGTCGATCGACTTCAAGAAGTTCCGTCCGCGCTACGATCCCAAGGGCATGGACATCAACCGTCTGCTCGCCAAGCTCAAGCGCAAGGGCTTTCACGGGTTCGACGTCGTCAGCCTGAAGGAGGAGCGGGGCGTCTATCGCGTGCGGGCTCTCAACAAGCGCGGCCGCCCGGTGGTCGTGCGGACCAGGGCGCATAACGGCCATATTCTCAATGTCCGCCGTGCCGCCAACTATAATGGCCCGGCCTATAAGCGCGGCGGCCGCCATGGCTTCAACCATTGGCGAAAGGGCGTGGCCGCTCACGGCTACAGCCATTTCGGCCAGGCGACCGATTACGGCGACTATTACGAGGTGGATGCGCGCAACCGGCATGGCAAGCAGGTGCGTCTCGATATCTGCCCCTATACGGGCAAGGTCCTTCGGGTCCTCTGACAGATGACCGGCCTGCCGGATCGTTCCGGCGGGCCGGACCCCGCCTTTTCCCGAAATCCCGGAATTCCTCCCCCGAAGCTGAACGCCGGATGAACGGCCATGCCAGCGACCGTTCAGCGCGGATATCCGATCATCGTTTCAACACCAGGGGGACGATCGAACGACGGAAGGAGCAGGAAGCATGAGAAAGGCATTCATTGTTGCCGGCCTCGCGGCCGGCATGGCGTTTTCAGTACCCCTGGCGGCGCAGGCTTCGGCAGGGGTGCTGGGCGTGAATATCAAGGCGAATACGGCTGCCAATGTGGAGACGGTCGATTACCGGCATGGCCCCAGAGAGGGCGGCCGTCATGATCGCGACTACCGCAAGCATCGCCGTCACGACAGATATGAGCGGCGTCACTATCGCCGTAATGACCGGTATGAACACCGCGAAAACAGGCGTGGCAGTTATTACCGTCCGGCGCCGAGGCACCAATACCGGCCTTTCGCCCATTGGCGCCCGCGCTATGAGCGCCGGTACCGCCATTGGGGCAAGCCGGTCTATTACGCGCATCATCGGCGCTGGGGCTCCGCCTATCGCGTGCGCGCCTACGACGATGCGCGTGATCGCGCCGTGATCCTGTGGATCAGTGCAATCACGGGCGCAATTCTCCTGTCCCAGTACTAACGGACAGTCTCGGCTCATTTGAGACGCTGAGGGGCGAGTTGCGTGAGTGGGGACGACTGGGCTCCGGTGCGTATCGCCGGAGCCCTTTTTTACGGGCGCATCGTCGCGAGATAGGGGCCCTTCGCCGTTTCACGGCGCGGCGCTGCCCAGTCCAGCCATTCGCAAAGCCGGGGGCGGGTCTCGCGCGGGTCGATCAGCTCATGGACGGAAAAGCCTTCCGCGCGGGGAAAGGGCGACTGTCCGGCGGCGAGTTTCTCTTCCAGCTCCTGGCGCAATGCTTCCGGGTCTTCGGCTTCGGCGATCTGGCGGGCGAAGGCGACGGCGACGCCGCCTTCCACGGGA
>CAYSVF010000041.1:0-11863 GCA_964434415.1 uncultured Parvibaculum sp. | reverse complement strand
ATAGACGGGTGTTGAGATGGCGTGTGCCATGGGGGACCTCCTTCCGTCTCTGTCTTTTGTTTCCTAGGCGTCCGGGATGTCAGGGGTATGACGCCCGTGAGACTTATTGCTGTCAGGGCTCCGCGGGCTGGTTGCGCGGTGTTCCCCGGGACGGTGAACGGCGTCCCGATGGTTCTTGTGGCTTGCAAATCTGACCTTATTGAGGCCATAAGATGCAAATTCGGTAGGTTTCGGAATTCAGTCTGATCGGATCTCGGGAGTTTGGATTTGGCGCACGTTCGCATCTATAAGCCGGCCAAGACGGCCATGCAGTCGGGCCGGGCCAAGACGAAGAAGTGGGTTCTCGATTTCGAGCCGTCCGCGAGGCGGCAGATCGAGCCGCTTATGGGATGGACCAGCTCTCCGGACACGCGCCAGCAGCTTCGGCTGAGCTTCGAAACGAAAGAAGAGGCCGTTGCCTACGCCGAAAAGCATGGGTTGACCTATCGCGTTTTCGAACCGCATAGCGCCAAGGCTCCGGCCAAATCCTATGCAGAAAATTTCAAGTATGGCCGCAAGACCCTCTGGACGCATTGATCGCCGTCCCTTGCTGGGCCGCCTCCGGGTGCATCTTCGGTCCCGTAGCTCAACTGGATAGAGCACTCGCCTTCTAAGCGAGTGGTTGCAGGTTCAAGTCCTGCCGGGATCGCCACTCGCTCTTTCTGCTTCATGACAATTTTATAGTATTGCTGCACTGCAAGAGAGTGCGGCGACTAGTCATCAGTATTATTGCGGATACAAACGCCTCTGCCGCGGATGCATCATCGCGCCATCCTTTCGGTTCCCACCGAAGTTTTCAGGCAATGGAGGCGCGGCGTGCTCAGGCATTTCATCCAGACACAGGATTTCTCTAAGGAAGAACTGCTCAGGCTCATCGAGCTCGTTCGCCTGCTCAAAAGAGCCGACAAGGAAGGGGCCTGTCCGAAGCTGCTGTCGGGCGCTTCTCTGGGCATGATCTTCGAGGAACCGTCCACGCGTACGCGCGTGTCTTTCGAAGTGGCGATGACGAAGCTTGGCGGCCATGCGCTTTACCTGCGGCCCGGTGAAATCCATATGGGCCAGCGGGAATCGATCAGCGACACCGCCAAGGTCGTGTCCCGCATGGTGGATGTGATCGAGGCGCGCACGCTCAAGCATCAGACGGTTCTCGATCTTGCTAAATATGCGACCGTGCCGGTTCTCAACGGTCTGACCGACTACAATCACCCCACCCAGGTCGTTTGCGACGTCTTCACCATGATGGAGCATGCGCCCAAGGGTAAGAAGCTGGAAGACTTCAACGTCACCTTTGTCGGCGATGCCACGAATGTCTGCACTTCATTGATGATGATTTGCACTCATCTGGGGATGTCGTTCACCCATGCGGCACCGAAGAAGTATCAACTCTCGGGCGAGATGCGGAAGATCGGCGAGGAGAACTGCGCGCAATCCGGCGGCAGGCTCACCATCACAGACGATCCCGTCGCCGCCGTTGCGAATGCCGACTTCATCTATACCGATTTGTGGTGGTGGGTCGGACAGGAAGACGAAATCCCCGAACGGCGCGATGCCTTCATGCCGACTTTCCAGGTGAACGCCGACCTTGTTTCCAAGGCGCCGGACACCGTGAAGATCATGCATTGCCTGCCGGCTTCCCGAGGTGTCGAGGCCACGGACGAGGTTCTCGATTCCGAAAAATCGGTGATTTTCGATCAGGCAGAAAACCGTCTTCACACTGAAAAAGCGTTGCTTGTCTATTTCGTGTATCCGCGTCTCAAACATGCGTCGGAAGCCCTCGTTGCACATCACCAAGGCGAGATCGAAGCCTTTTTGGGGAGCTGATGGGGCAGTTGAAGAGTGAGTTCGGCTGAAAAACAAACGGGGTACTAGATAATGTCGGAAAATACCGCAGGACCGGGCGCGACTGGCGCCGGTGGCTTCAAGAAGGTGCTGAAGGGGCTCGATATGACCCTTTTCACCGTTTGCGCAATTCTGGTGATCGACCAGTTGGCCGCGTCCGCCGCTATCGGCGCGCAGTCGGTCTTCTGGTGGATTTTCACCATGATCCTCTTCTTTATCCCCTATGGCCTGATCACGGCGGAACTGGGCAGCACCTATCCCGACCAGGGCGGTATCTACGCCTGGGTGAGGCGCGCTTTCGGTCCCAAATGGGGCGGACGAACCGCATGGCTCTGGTGGATCAATGTCGCTCTGTGGCAGCCCTCGGTGTTCATTCTGTTCGCCGGTATCTTCGCCACTCTCTTCTTTCCGGGGCTGCCGCTCTGGTGGCAAATCGGGATTGCGGTGGTGCTCACCTGGCTCGTGGCGTGGATCAACATCATTGCGCTCGATGTCGGTAAATGGGTGCCGAATATCGGGGCGATCTTCAAGGTCGCAATCATGCTGACCATCGGCATTGGCGGCTTTGTCTATGCAAGCCAGCACGGCGTGGCGAACGAGCTGACGCTGCAGAGCATGGCGCCGAGCTGGGGTGCGACGCTCGCCTTCCTGCCGGTCATTGTCTACAACTTCATGGGCTTCGAGCTGATGTCCGGCGCAGGCGCCGAAATGAAAAATCCCGCACGGGATGTGCCGCTTGCCATCATTGTATCCGGCGTTCTGATCGCGGCTTTCTATCTGCTCGGCACCATCGGCATCCTGATCGCGCTGCCGCTCGACCAGATCAATCTGGTGGAAGGTATCATCGACCCGCTTCGTCAATTGCTCGGCGACAGTGGGGCAGGGCAAGCGGCCGTTTATGTGCTGGGCATCATGGCGCTCTACACTTTTGTCGCGAACATGGTGACGTGGACGCTCGGTGCGAACCGGTCCGCCGCGGAGGCCGCCAATGACGGTGCGCTGCCACCCATGTTCGAGAAGCTGCATCCCGTGCACAAGACGCCTGCTTCGGCGGCGATCGTGACGGCGGTGGTCACGACCGTCGTGATCGTGATCTACGGCTTCATGGCGGCCGATGCAGAGGACCTGTTCTGGACGCTTTTCGCCTTCTCGTCGGTCGTGTTCCTGTTGCCTTACCTCCTGATGTTCGCCGCCTTCCTGAGGTTGCGGGCTGTGGATGCCGACCGGCCGCGCGCCTATCGTGTGCCCGGTGGCAATGGAGCGGCCTGGGCCCTCTCGCTCGTTTGCATGGCATTCATCGTTCAGGCGATCGTGTTCTTCATCTATATTCCGGGCGACTTCGACTGGAACTATGCGATGTCGATCATTGCCGGCGTCGTTGTGACGCTGATCCTCGGTGAAGTGCTGATCCGGATGGGTAAAAGGGTCTGAACTGGCTTCGAGGTGCCGGGCCCTTGCGGGCCCGGCATCCGTTCTTTTTGGAGAGTGCTATGAGCAAACGCCTGCAAACCACCCCCCGCGCCGACGGCTTCCGGATGCCGGGCGAGTTCGAACCTCATTCGGGATGCTGGATGCTGTGGCCCGAGCGCCCGGACAATTGGCGCCTCGGTGCGAAGCCGGCCCAGACAGCGTTCGTGGCGGTTGCCGAGGCCATTTCCACCAGCGAGGCCGTCACGGTGGGTGTTTCTCCGCGTCAGTACCAGAATGCGCGGGCCATGCTTCCGGCAAAGGTGCGGGTCGTCGAAATTTCCAATGACGATTCATGGATGCGGGATTGCGGCCCCACTTTCGTTACCAATGCGGATGGCGAAATCCGCGCCATCGACTGGATCTTCAATGCATGGGGCGGGCTGGAAGGCGGCCTCTATTTTCCATGGGATCAGGACGATCTGGTGGCGCTGAAAACGGCCGAAATTGAGAAGGTTCATAGCTATCGCGCGCCCATCGTTCTGGAGGGCGGCTCCATTCACGTCGATGGCGAAGGCACCTTGCTGACGACCGAGGAATGTCTGCTCAACAAGAACAGGAATCCCGGGCTCTCCCGCAAGGAGATCGAAGACGTTCTGGGTGAGTATCTAAATATCACCAAGGTAATCTGGCTGGAGCGCGGGGTCTTCAACGACGAGACGAACGGGCATGTGGATAATATCGCCTGTTTCGTGGAGCCTGGCGTCGTGGCGCTGACATGGACGGACGATAAATCCGATCCGCAATACGAGATTTCGCTCGACGCCTATGAGCGATTGAGCGCGGCGACGGATGCGCGCGGCCGCAAGCTCGATGTCCACAAGATTCATCAGCCGTCGCCCGTCCTGATCACCGCCGAAGAATCGGCCGGCGTCGATGTCGTCGAAGGAACCCAGCCCCGGCGCGAAGGCGATCGGATGGCCGCGTCCTATGTGAATTTCTACATCGGGAATTCGGTCGTGGCTGTCCCGGCCTTTGACGATCCGATGGACGAACGGGCCGCCGAGACGCTTCGCAAGCTCTTCCCCGGACGCCAGGTGATTCAGGTGCCCGCGCGCGAGATCCTGCTTGGCGGCGGCAATATTCACTGCATCACGCAACAGCAACCGGTGGGTATCGCCGGGTAGGTATCAAGCCATGCGGATTGTCGTTGCCTTGGGCGGGAATGCTCTTCTGAAGAGGGGCGAACCGCTGACGGCGGAAAACCAGCGCCGGAACATGCGCGAGGCGGCGGGGCAAATCGCCGCCATCGCGAAAGGCCATGAACTGGTTCTCGTCCATGGGAACGGGCCACAGGTCGGTCTGCTCGCTCTGGAGGCGGATGCCTATAAAGAGGTACCTGCCTATCCGCTCGATATTCTCGGGGCGGAATCCCAGGGGATGATCGGTTACGTCATCGCGCAGGAGCTTCAGGCCGAGCTGACGGATCATTCGATTGCGACGCTCATCACACGGACAGAGGTGAATGGTGACGATCCTGCGTTCCAGACACCGACCAAGCCCATCGGACCGGTCTACTCTGCGGCGCAGGCAGAGGAACTGGGCGCGGCGCGCGGCTGGGCCATGGTGGAGGAGCGCAAATCGGGCTGGCGGCGTGTCGTCGCGTCGCCGCTCCCTCGTGAGATCGTGGAGCTGCCCGCCATTTCTGCGCTGCTGGCCTCCGGCGCGATGGTGATCTGCGCAGGTGGTGGGGGCGTTCCCGTCATTCCGCAAGATGGCGGGGGCCTTGCCGGGGTCGAGGCGGTGATCGACAAGGACCGGGCGGCGGCTTTGCTGGCGCACCGCCTCAAGGCGGACAGGCTGGTGATTCTGACGGATGTCGAAGGCGTGTTTGCACATTGGGGAACGCCCGATCAGGAATTGATTACGGAAATAAATGCCGCTAAGGCGGATGGCTCCGGCTATTCGGCAGGCTCCATGGGCCCGAAGGTGGAGGCCGCCGCCTATTTCGCTCTGGAAGCGGGAAAAAACGCCTCGATCGGTAGCCTTTCTCAGGCTTTGGCGGTTTTCGAGGGTCGTGCCGGAACCCATATCGTTCCCTAGAAATGTCACTTCGGCTGAGTGACCTGTCTTTCAGTCGGGTAACCAAGGTTTAAGTTGCGCCGTCCGGCCATGACTTTCATCCTTCATGGCAGGGATGATGTGCTGCGCCTTATGCACACTGAAGAACGAGCGGAGGAGACGAAAACATGCGCAAGGAAACGAGCGGACCGGTCAGGCAACGCCAGGATGTACTGACGGCGCTGACGGTCGCGGCTGCGGCTTTGCTGCTCGCCCTGTCGCTGAACTTCGTGCAGCCGGCTTTTGCGGCCGGCGACAAGCCGATCACCACGGCAGCCCAGGTGAAGGACGCCAGTGAGGCGTCCGGCCAGGATTTGTATCACCGCGGCTATTACAAAGCGGCGATGAAGGTCTGGAAGCGTGCGGTGGAAGAAAAGAAGGATCCGGGCGCGGCCTTCCGTCTGGGCGAGGAATATTTCGACGCCAAGGTCGTGGACCGGAGCATGACCGATGCGGTGAAGTACATGATGATCGGTGCGGATGGAGGCGATCCTCGCGCGCAGATGGATCTCGGTACCTATTACGACAAGGGATGGGGCGTGAAGCGCGATCCGAAGCTTGCGGCCAAGTGGTACAAGGCGGCGGCGAATAACGGCAAGCCGGATGCACAATACAATATCGGAACCATGTATGAGGACGGCGAGGGCGTCGAAAAGGACCAGAAGCTCGCCTATGCCTATTACCTCATGGCCGCCAAGAACGGCTTCCCCAACTATCCGGCCGAGGCGATCAAGCGGCTTTCAAAGACCATGGAGCCCGCTGACATCAAGGCGGCGTCGAAAATGGCGATGGAAATGCTGAAAACGCAGCCGCAGGAACCGCTCGCGCCCGCTGTCGAGGCGGAGTCGGTAAAATAGAACAATGGCTTTTTCTGTCCGAAGCATAATCCCCGGCCATGCCGGGGATTTTGTTTTGCGGGGACCGCTCTGTTGCGGCGCGCGGCGAGCGGATAGCATGTTCGCAAAGAACAGGAGGAAGCATGAGCACCGTCTGGTCGAACTGGTCCGGTTGGGTCAAAGCCTGGCCCAAGGAAATTCTGACGCCCGAGAGCGAGGAGGCGCTGGCGCGCATCGTTGGCGACGCGGCGGGGCCAGTCCGCGTTGCGGGCCGGGGGCATTCCTTCACCGCAATCGTGCCGTCCGACGATGTTCTGCTGTCTCTTGAGAAAATGAGAGGCGTGACGGCGCATGACGCAAATGCGCAAACGGCGCGCATCGCTGCGGGAACGACAATCCGCGATCTCGGTCCCATGCTGCACGAGAAAGGATTGGCGCTCGCCAATCAGGGCGATATCGACCGGCAGGCGCTCGCGGGCGCCGTGGGAACGGGCACGCATGGCACGGGCGGGAAACTAGGTTCTCTTTCCGCCGCCGTGCATGGTTTCAGGCTGGTGACTGCGTCGGGCGAAGTTCTCGATTGCAACCGCAACGAGAACGCCGATGTCTACGATGCGGGGCGCGTCAGCTTCGGCAGTCTGGGCGTGATGAGCGAAATCGAGATGCAGCTCCGTCCTTCCTATGCGCTGGAGGAAGGCGGTGGTCGCATGGCGCTCTCCGAAGCGCTGGCCAAAGCGCCGGAGATGCGCGACGCCAATCGGCATTTCGAGTTTTTCTGGTTTCCGTTTGCCGATGATGTGCTGGTGAAGACGCTCAATGAAACGGATCAGCCCGCAAAACCGCGCCGCCGTGCGTCTGACGGAGAAATGTCGCGCGGCGACAGGATCATGCAGCGAGCTTGCGAGGTGGCGCGGGTTGTACCGCCTTTGCGCGGTCCCATTCAGCGCTTCATGACGCACAATGCGGGCGAGCGCTATGCGCCGGGTCAGGCCGGCAAGGCCAGATGGTCATTCGATGCATTTCCGAGCGACCGGAATGTCCGGTTCAATGAGATGGAGTATGCGGTGCCCGCCGAGAGCGGCCCCGACTGCATTGCGGAGGTTGGCGAGCATATGAAGAAATGCGGGGTGAATTTCCTTTTCCCGCTCGAATTCCGTTATGTCGCCGCGGACGGTGCCTGGCTGAGCCCGTTCCATGAGCGCGACAGCGTGACGATTTCAGTTCACCAGTATCACCGTCAGCCCTATGCCGAGCTTTTCAGGGAAGCGGAGGAGATTTTCGCGCGCTATCAGGGGCGTCCGCATTGGGGCAAGCTTCACACCCTTGGCGAAACGGAGCTGCGGAAACTTTATCCGCGTTGGGAGGACTTCCAGCAGGTGCGCCGCAGGCTCGACCCCAACGGAAAATTCCTAAACCCGCATTTGAGGCGATTGTTCGGCGTGAATGCCTGAGGTTCAGCTTTCCTCGACAATGGCGACCGTCTGTCCTTCCGCAACCGGGTCTTCCTCGGTGACGAGGATTTCCACCAGGGTGCAGTCGAAGGGCGCGTCGACGGGGATTTCCATCTTCATCGATTCAAGGATGAGAATGGGGTCTTCCTCTTCGAGGCTGTCTCCGACATTGGCTTCGATCTTCAAGACCTTGCCGGCGATTTCGCTTTTGACTTCTTTGCGGGCCAATTGAAATTTCCTGTTGTCGGTAGATGGCTGGAGTTAGCGGGTGGCGTTCAGCCGGTCGAAACCGGCTTCCAGATCGGCCATGAGATCCTCAGGCGATTCAAGGCCTGCATGAATGCGGAGCAGGGGGGCTTCCGCCTCATATTTCGTTGCTGTACGGATCTTTGCGGGATATTGCGGCACGATCAGGCTTTCATAACCGCCCCAGCTATATCCCATGCCGTAAAGCTCAAGATCGTCCAGCATCGCCGCCAGCGCGTCGTCCGAGCATGGCGCAAGCTCGATGGAAAACAATCCGCTTGCGCCTGTGAAGTCGCGCTGCCAGAGCGCATGATCGGGGTGGCTGGGGAGCGCTGGATGGATGACGCGCGCGACTTCCGGCCGGGTTTCGAGCCAGCGGGCTAGCGTCAGGCCGGTTTCCATATGCTGTTTCAGCCGCACGCTGAGGGTGCGAAGCCCGCGCTGTATTAGATAGGCGTCGTCCGGCGCCATGCACATGCCGATCTCGCCATGGCCGTCGATGGTCTGCTTCCAGGCCTTCTCGGTCGTGGTGATCGTGCCGGCCATCACATCGGAATGGCCGCACAGATATTTGGTCGCCGCCTGAACGGATATGTCGACGCCATGCTCGAAGGGTTTGAAGAAGAGCGGCGTGGCCCAGGTGTTGTCCATGATGACGAGCGCGCCGCCTTCATGCGCCGCCTCGGCGATGGCGGGAATGTCTTGCACCTCGAAGGTGACGGAGCCGGGCGATTCCACGAAGACGACGGTTGTGGTCGGACGGATGAGATTCGAAATGTCTCCGCCGATGCGGGGATCGTAATATTCGACCTCGACGCCGAAGCGGGTGAGCGTCGTATCGCAGAAATGTCGTGTCGGACCGTAGACGCTGTCCGTCATCAGTAAATGGTCGCCGGCCTTCAGGTTTGCGAGCAGCGAGATGGTGACTGCGGCAAGGCCGGACGGGGCGAGAGCGCAATGCGCACCGCCTTCGAGTTCAGCGACGGCCTCGGCCAGCATGGCGGTCGTGGGGGTGCCGCGGCGTCCATAGGTGTATTTGACCTCGCGCTTTTTCAGCGACTGGAAGGTCGGATATAGAATCGTCGAGGCGTGATAAACGGGCGGGTTGACAACCCCGAAATTGGCTTCCGGATCGCGCCCCGCCGTGACGATCATCGTTTCCGGACGGGAGAATTTCTTTTCGCTCATAATATCCCGGCGTGGTGCTGGCTGCCTCAGGCCTTGCGCTGAGGCGCATCGTGGTTAGTCTCTTGGCGGACACCATAACATCTTGTCACAGGGCGCTGGCAAAGGAAGCGGGATGGAGAATCGATTTCAGGCTCTTTTGATGGGCCTCGTGCTCGGAGCGGCAATCGTCTACCTCTTCATGCCCATAGCCCAAGCGCCCGGTCCGGCTGGCAATCGCCCGGCTGCGGCGGAAAGTGCTGACGGCAAGGCGCGGCCTGAAGTCAGGGCGGGCGACACGCTGGCCGAGGTGCGCAACCGGGGCGAACTCGTATGCGGCGTGAATCAGGGGTTGCCCGGATTTTCGAATCCCGATGACAAGGGACATTGGTCCGGCATCGATGTGGATTATTGCCGGGCGCTCGCCTCGGCGATTTTCGACGATCCGACCAGGGTGAAATTCCGTCCGCTCAATGCGAAGGATCGCTTCACGGCGCTTCAGTCGGGCGAGATCGATATTCTGTCCCGCACTACGACCTGGACCATGTCGCGCGATACGCAGCTCGGGCTCGATTTCGCGGGCGTCAGCTATTATGACGGCCAGGGCTTCATCGTGCACAAGGACTCCGGCATTGAGAATGCCGCCGACCTCGATGGCGCGACGATCTGCACCCAGACCGGCACCACGACCGAGCTCAATGTGGCGGATTATTTCCGGTCGCACGGGTACAAATACAAGGTGCTTTCCTACGAGAAGAACGATGAAGCGCTCGCCGCCTATGACAATCATAGGTGCGATGCCTATACGACGGATGCCTCCGGCCTCGCCGCTGTCAGGCTGAAAATGAAGGATCCTTCCCAGCACAGAATTCTGCCGGAGATAATTTCCAAGGAACCTCTGGGGCCGGCTGTGCGGCAGGGCGATCCGCAATGGGCCGACATTGCGCGCTGGACGCTCTTTGCCTTGATCAATGCCGAGGAGCTGGGCGTTACCTCCAAGAATGTGGAGGAGATGAAGGGCTCGGATTCGCCGAGAGTTCGCCGCTTGCTTGGCGGCGAGGGCTCCTACGGCCATATGATAGGCCTCACGGACGACTGGGCCGTTCGTATCATCCGTCATGTCGGAAATTACGGTGAAGTGTTCGAGAGAAATGTCGGCAAAAATACGAGGCTTGGTATCGAGCGCGGGCTGAACGCGCTCTGGAACAAGGGCGGCATCATGTATGCGCCGCCGATCCGATAGGTGAAGGGCGTGGCGGGGGCACCGACAAAGAGCAAGCAGAAGGTTGGGCTGAAATGGTCCAATCCGGCGGTGCAGTCGGTCGTCTATCAGGCGGCGCTGATTGCCCTTGTGCTCTATGGCGGATGGTTCATCGTCACGACGACACAGGACAATCTGGCGCGGCTGAACATCGCGACCGGTTTCGGCTTCATGGACAATACGGCCGGGTTCGGTATCGTCCAGTCGCTCATTCCCTATACGGAAGAATCCTCCTATGGCCGGGCCTTTCTGGTCGGCCTGATCAATACGCTGATGGTTGCCGGTATCGGTATTGTTCTGGCCACCATTTTGGGCTTCGTCATCGGCGTCGCACGGCTTTCCGGCAACTGGCTGGTGTCCAGGCTCGCATGGACCTATGTCGAGGTGATGCGGAACATTCCGCTGCTGCTTCATCTGTTCTTCTGGTACTTCACCGTTTTGCGGCCGCTTCCGGCGCCGGTCGACAGTCTGTCGCCGGTTGAAGGTGTCTATCTGAACAACAGGGGCGTCGTGGTTCCCGCGCCGGTGTTCGGCGAGAGTTCGGCCCTGTTCGGTATTGCCGCGCTGCTGTCGCTCGTTGCGGGATATGCGATCATTCGCTGGGCGCGTAAGCGGCAGGCGGCGACGGGCGAGATATTCCCGGCCTGGCGGACGGCCATCGCGATCGTGCTTGGTATTCCCGCGCTGATATGGCTTGTGGGCGGGGCGCCGTTCACGCTCGACCTTCCGGTCTATCGGGGGTTCGGTTTCGATGGCGGGATGCGCCTCATACCTGAATTCATCGCCCTGCTTCTCGGGCTCACGCTTTACACGGCGGCGTTCATCGCGGAGATCGTCCGCGCCGGTATCCTGTCGGTCAGCCACGGGCAGACGGAAGCCGCCTATGCGCTCGGCCTGCCGCAGGGCCGCACGCTGCGCCTCGTCGTCATTCCGCAGGCGCTCCGGGTCATCGTGCCGCCGCTGACGAGCCAGCTGCTCAATCTCACCAAGAATTCGTCGCTGGCCGTTGCGATCGCCTATCCCGACCTGGTGGCGGTGTTTGCCGGGACGGTGCTCAACCAGACCGGGCAGGCCATCGAGGTGATCGCGCTCACCATGGCCGTCTATCTCACGATCAGCCTCGTCACGTCGTTCCTCATGAACCTCTACAATGCCCGTGTGGCCATTCAGGAGCGGTAGATGGCGGACACGACATCGCAAGTCCAAAAACCGCATGTGCCGCTTTCAATGGCGCGAGGCCTCACATGGCTGCGAAGGAACCTGTTTTCGAGCTGGTTCAATACCGCGCTGACCCTGTTGTCGCTCTACGTCATCTGGCTTGTCGTGCCGCCATTCATCGATTTCGCGTTCGTGAATGCCGTATGGACCGGTTCTTCGCGCGAGGCCTGCCTCGGGCCGGATGCCGGGGCCTGCTGGCCGGTCATCTGGGCCAATATCGACCAGTTTCTTGATGGGCGCTATCCGCCGTCGGAAGTCTGGCGGGTCTATGTCGTATTTGC
>CAYSVF010000040.1:0-11957 GCA_964434415.1 uncultured Parvibaculum sp. | reverse complement strand
CGTCTCCCCGCTGCCGGAGATGAACCCGACAGAGACCACCAGCAGCGCCAGCACAGCGATCAGCGCCGGATTGGCGAAGCCCGCCAGCAATTCTCCCACGCCAAGCAGGTTTTTCCCCGCCTGACCCTCCACGGGGAAGAAATAGAAAAACACCAGCAGCACGACGAGTACTGCCAGCGACGAGGCTTCGAGCGGGATGTCGTCGATACTGAACAGAACGACGGCGGCGGCGATCAGGCCGTAGATCACCCACATTTGCCAGACAAAGGGAGTCAGAGCTTCCATGCACGCAAATCTGTGAGAGGGATCAAGCCGTCCTCCCGCTTGGTGCGAGTAGCAACGACCATCGATTACCGTCCGCCGTGTGGCAGCGGCGTCGCCGGGGCGATAGGTGAATCGTTATCAGATTTGGCGGCGCACAACCACTGTTCCGCACAGATAGTCGTGCAGGAAGCGCTTGCGGGTGTTGAAGAAGGGCATGAGCAGGGTCAGGAAGAACACCACGCTGCTGATCGCGAAAATCCCATAGGCGACAAGGGCATGGAGCGCACCTTGTATGAAACCGGGACGGCGTCCGTTCCATGTCCTCACTTCGATTCCCTGCCAGGACATGCCGGGCGTCGCGGAGGCCGGGCCGCCGAGATAATAGCCGAAATAGAGGAAGGGAACGATCGGCACGAGGCCGAAGGCCAGCCACGCGATCCCCAGCGTCAGAATGCCGAAGATCGCCAGCAGGATGTAGCAGGCGCTGACCAGCACGACGAGAATCAGGAGATCGGCGAAAAGCGCCGTAAGGCGGCGGAAAACCACACCGTCGAAACTTCCGGCGGGCCAGACGGTTTCCTCGCCGTCAAAGACCGGCGCGGCCCTGGCAACATCGTTATCGAAATTCATCCCTCATCCCGAGACCTGTGATCGGCCTGTGTGAGATAGGGTGCATCCGCAACCCATTCAAGGATGGGGATTTTACGGTTTGAAACCGGGCGGGGCGACGGGCGCTTCGCGCAGCAGCACGAGCGTCAGGCGGCGATTGCCGGGCAGATAGGGATCTTCCGGGAAAAGCGGCTCGGAATCGGCCTTGCCGACGACCTGATAGATGCGGTCCTGCGGGACACCCGCCGTGGCGAGAATACGGCGCGCCGCATTGGCCCGGTCGGCGGTCAGCTCCCAGTTCGAATAGCCCTTGTTGCCGGGATAGGGCGTCGCGTCGGTGTGGCCGGAAATGCTGATCCGGTTGGGCAGGCGCAGAAGCGTCTTGGCGACCGTCTTCAGCAGCATGCGCGTGCGTTCATAGGGTTCGGCATAGCCAGGCGGGAACATGGAGCGCCCGTCCTGATCGACGATCTGGATGCGCAGGCCTTCCGGCGTCTCATCGATGATGACGTTGCGCGACAGTTCGGCGAGGTCGGGGTTTTCGCGCATGGCCTGGCGGATGCTCTCGGCCGCGCTCTGGAAACTGCGTTCCTCACGCGCGTTCAGAACCTTCTGCTGGTTCAGGCTGGCCTGCTGGGCCTGCGCGCTGGAATGGATGCTTTCTTCGCCGTTCTTCGTGCCCTGACCGGCAGAGGCGGCGCGCAAATCGTCCGTATCGGGACTTTTGGGCGCGGCCGGCGTCGATTTCGTCATCATGACCTGCGGCTTGGAGCCGGGCATGCGGGCGCCGTTCGAATCGAAGGCGGTGCCGCCCATCACGCCGCCGGACCCGGAGGTGGACCGGCTGACATTGGGCGGAGCGAAATAGTCGGCAAGGCCCTGCTTCTGCTCCGGCGTTGTCATGGAGATCAGCCACATCAGCAGGAAGAAGGCCATCATCGCGGTCACGAAGTCGGCATAGGCGATCTTCCAGGCGCCGCCATGATGGGCATGCGCCTGCTTCTTGACCTTTTTGATGATGATGGATTGTTCGTTGCCGGCCATGTCGGGTCCGCCTTTCGGGTTTTAGGCCGCCTGCAGGTTGGCGGTGGAGGCTTCCACCTCGGCAAAGGTCGGACGGACGTCGGACATCAGCGCCTTGCGCGCGAATTCGATGGAGACGGCAGGGGCGTAGCCGGCCATATGCGCCAGAAGGCCCGCCTTCATGGAGAGATAATATTTGCCCTCCGCCTCGTAGATGTTGCGCAGGGACTGCGCCATCGGGGCGAAGAAACCGTAGGCGCAGAACACGCCGAAGAAGGTGCCGACAAGCGCGCCGCCGATCAGGTGGCCCAGCACTTCCGGCGGCTGGTCGATTGAGCCCATGGTCTTGATGACGCCGAGCACCGCGGCGACGATGCCGAGCGCGGGTGTGCCGTCGGCCAGCGCCTGGAGTGCATTGACCATGCGTTCCTGTTCCTGATGGTGGGTTTCCAGTTCCTCGTCCATCAGCGCTTCGAGTTCGTAGGCATTTTCCGTGCCCAGCGTAATCATGCGCAGGTAGTCGCACATGAACTCGACGGCGTGATGGTCGTTTGCGAAGCCGGGAAACTGAGCGAAAATCGAGGAGTCGCCGGGGTTTTCCACATGGGCTTCCAGCGCCAGATTGCCCTTGCTCTTGGCGAGCTTGAAGAGCGTGTACTGAAGTCCGAGGAGCTCCAGATAGGCGTCCTTGGTGTAGCGCGAGCCGCGTCCGAGCGTGGCAAAGGTCGAGCCCATGGATTTCAGCACGGATCCCGGATTGCCGATCACGAAAGCGCCGATCGCGGCACCCAGAATGATGACGAATTCGAAGGGCTGGAACAGCACTTCGAGGTGGGCGCCCATCGCGGCATAACCGCCAAAGACGCTAACGACTACTACCAAAAGCCCGACTATCAGTCGCATTGCCCAAATGCTTCCTTGATATTTTTCCCCCGGTCGCTTTCTGCGATCCGGCGCCACACGGCCACATATTGGGGGAGGGCCTGTTAACAGGCGGTTTAACCAAAATGCTTTGCATCGACGCATTGGTGATTTGCGCGGATGGTTGGTTGCGCCCCTCTCAGGGCATTTCTACAACCGAATAACCGGCAGTTTTCTGCCGCCTTGGGCGCAAACTGGCCGCGACTGGAGTGTATCGGAGATGGATTTTCCCATGAGCGCGATCGAAGGCTCGGTACTGGATCAGCGTAAATTCCGCGATGCGCTGGGATGTTTTGCCACCGGCGTGGCCGTGGTGACCACCGCCACCGATGGCGAGCCCATCGGCCTCACCATCAATTCCTTTTCCTCCGTCTCGCTCGATCCGCCGCTCGTTCTGTGGTGTCTGGACAAGAATTCCGACACGCTGGACATCTTCCAGAAGAGCAAGGCCTTCACGGTCAATGTACTGCGCGATGCGCATATGGATGTGTCCAACCAGCTGGCAAAGCCCGGAGATCACAGCCTTGAAGGCATCGAGACGATCGGCGGGGTGAACGGTTGTCCGCGCCTCGTTCAGGCGCTTGCGCATTTCGAGTGCGAAGTCGATGCGAAGCACGATGCGGGCGACCACATCATTTTCGTCGGCCGCGTGCTGCATTTCGATCTGGCCGTGGAGGGCGATCCGCTCGTCTATCATCGCGGCTCCTACCGGGCGCTTTCGACCGAGGAGTGATCGCGCCGATCATGCCCGGAAGCGGTTTTCGGGCTTTTCCCTCAACGACACCTTGTAGCGGTCCTCGAAATTCTTTCGGGTTTCCTGGATCGTCGGCTTGAGCTGCGCCACAAGTCCTTCGAATTTTTCCTTCTCGGGTTCATTGGCGACCAGACGCTGCAGTTCGGCGGCGAGCATCCCCAGTCTCTTGGCGCCGAAGTTCAGTGCCGTTCCCTTCAGTGAGTGCAGTGTCGCCCGCGATTCCTCCGGCTTCCCCGCCGCCAGGTCGCGCCGCAGCTTGTCGGCAAAGCAGTCGAAGGCTTCGAACGATGAGATGACGAGCGTTCCGAGCGCTTCGGAGCCGAGCCGGTGTTCCAGTTCGTCGAGCTGGGCACTCTCGCGCAACGGTACGTTTTGCAGTTCCCGCGCAAAGAGGGTGAGTTCGGACGGTACCGGCGTCGCTTCCGGCGCGGTGTCGGACTTGTTTTGCGTGTGAGCGCGAAGCGCCCTTTGCAGGGCCGTCCAGTTGATAGGTTTGGTCAGGAACTCGGTGAGGCCGATATCGAGATATTGCTGACGCCGTTCCAGGATCGCGTCGGCGGTCAGCGCGATGATGGGTATTTTCGCCGCGTCTGTTTCCAGCGCACGGATGTGCTGTGTGGCCTCGACACCGTCCATGACCGGCATGTTCATGTCGAAGACGGCGGCGTCGTAATGCGCGCTCTGAACCGCCTTCAGGGCTTCCGCGCCGTTTTCGACCAGCGTGACGTGATAGCCCATGCGGGTCAGCATACTGTCGAGCAGCATGCCGTTGACCTCGTTGTCCTCGGCCACGAGGATGCGCCGCCCCTCGGGCGCGTCGTCGTCTTCCGTGTCGTCTGCCGTGCTCTCCATATTGGCGGATGAGGCGCTTTCCGCTGCGAGCGGAAACTGCACCACGAAACGGAATGTCGATCCGTGATAGGGCTCGCTCTCGACCTTGATCTCGCCGTCCATCGTCTCGACGAGGCGTTTGCAGATGGAGAGGCCGAGGCCGGTGCCCCCGTAGAGACGCGACACGTTGACGTCGGCCTGACTGAAGGCCTCGAAGATATAATCGAGCTTGTCCGCGGGGATCCCGATACCCGTATCGGTGACCTCGAAACGCAGCGTTGCGCTGTCGGCGTCCGTGGAGACCGTGTGACAGCCCAGCGTGACCGAGCCCTCGCGGGTGAATTTGATCGCGTTGGAAACGAGATTGGTCAGCACCTGCCGCATTCTTGTGGGGTCGCACAGGATGACGGGCAGGGCGATGTCGGAATCGACGCGGATCGCGATGCCTTTCTTCTGCGCTACAGGCAGGTTGGTCGATGCGATGGAATCGATCAGTTCGCGCGGCTGCACGGGAATGCTTTCCAGCGTCAGCCGGCCCGCTTCCACCTTCGACAGGTCCAGGACGTCGTTGAGCAACGTCAGAAGGTTTTCGGCGCATTGGCGCGACTGACGCAGATAGGATTTCTGCTCCGTCGTAAGGTCGGTCGTTCCCAGCATGTCGAGCATGCCGAAGATGCCGGTCATGGGCGTACGCAGCTCATGGGACATGGTAGCCAGAAAACGGGATTTCGTCTGATTGGCCGCATCCGCGTCCCTGCGGGCCTGCAGCAGGCGCTCATAGGCGGCCATTTCCTGCAGTTCGCTCGAAATCCACTGTTCGAACTGACGCATGAACTCCTTGTCCTGCGCCGTGAACGAGGCGCTCCTTGCCGTGGGGCTGGAGAAGCTCACGGTGCCGTACAACCTGCCGTCCACGGTGAGCGGTATGCCGATATAGGTTTCGAGCTGGAATTCCCGATAGCAGGGGTGGCGAGCGATTTCGCTGTTTCCGGCATTGTGGAACGCCGTGACATCGTTCGCGGTCAGGGTGTGGACGCAATAGGTGTCGTTCAGCCGGAAGACGCTTCCCCGCTCGAGGCTGCGGTCGGGCGATACCGCATAGTCGACCGTGTATTCGTCGCTTTCAATTCGCGCGACGATGCCGAACTCCAGCGAAAAATGCTGCGCACCGAGATCCAGGATGGCCTGAATCTTCTGGTCGGTGGTGCGCCGCTGGTCCGTCGAAATGTCGTAAAGCGCGTGCAGGCTTTTCTCGACGCGAACCTCGTCGCTCCTGTCTCTGATCAGGCCGAAATAGCCGAGAACTTCACCATCTCGTCCGCGCACGGGACCGCCAATCGTTTCGCTCGGGAATGTCTCGCCCGATTTGCGCATGTAGTCGACGCGATAGCTCGAGGTGCCTTCCTGCGCCGAGGGGTTGAAGCGCAGCTTCCCCTGTTCGTGAAAATGCGTTTCGTCGGCATAGAGAATGGATGTCGGTTGGCCGAGGAGTTCGTCCTCGTCATATCCGAACATCTCGAGGGTGGACGGATTCGCGCTGACGATGCGGCGGTCCATATCCGCGAAGATGGCGGCTTCCTTCGCCCCCTTGAAAAGGGCGTCGACGAGTTCTTCGCGCGTGAAGGTTTCTCTGGACATGACGATGGGGCGACCTGACCGGGGTTGCGATGCCCGTGGCGGCTTTCAGACGTTGCTGATGGACCCCTGCCGCAACGGTGTATATCCGGTGCTATTACTATACAGGTTTCTGAAATCTAAAAATCGATGTGCTTTATTCGATCAATTCGTGTGAGCGAGATCTATAAACTCGATCTTCTTTGAATATCTTTCCGTAAAGCGGGCGCGTATTACTACGCGCTGCGATGCTTTCGGTCTGCCGGGATTATGGTCGCCGGGGTGCTTTTGTCGATGCCGGCGGCGGGGTTTTCGTTTTCGTCGTCCCTCTTGGCCAGATTGGCATGCATGCGGGCGAGGCAATTCAGCATGACCGTATAGTCTTCCGGTGCGATGCCTTCGGTCGCGATCCGGTGGATGTCATCGAAAGCGCTGCGTGCGCGGGGCGCCTGCATGCGCAGAAAAGGCGTGACGCGAATGCATTTGGCCCGGCCGTCGGTCGGATGTGCCTCGCGCGTGACGAGGTTCATCGCTTCCAGTTCCGCAATGTGAAGGCCCACCGACACTTTGTGCATGGTGAGCAGGTTTGCCAGTTCGGTCTGCGTCAGACCGTCTTTCTCCACGAGCGCGATCAGGATGCGGTTCTGGTTCCGGTTCAGGCCGGTTGCGTCGTCGTAGCGCGTTGCCAGTTCCTCGCCCACGGCGGTCAGCAATTGAGCGAAATAGGCGGAGGACATTTCGTCAGCGGTTTCGTCCGGCACCGCCGCCTTTATGCGGTTTCCTTCGGTTTCTGCCATTGGGTTACCCCCTTATTTCATTCTTCAATATGGCGTAACCGGCGGTCCGGTGGCAGGCGGATCGCGCGTGAATTTATTTTAACGCATATCCACAATGTGGCGCTTGACCGGGGCGGTCAACGATGATTTCGTAAAAATTAATTACTAAAAGCCGGTCACCGTAATGACAAAATGACGGGTTCATCATAGGATCTGTCGGGGGGACAGGACCGGAGGGATGAGGGAGGAGTACAGATGCCGGATGCTGCTCAGACGGCTGCCGATGCGACGGTGGCTGCCAATGGTGGTGCGGATGCTGCGGCCACGGGTGCCGATCAGGCGGCGGGGACCATTCACGGTGCGGCCAATGCGCTTGCCGCAGGGGGCGCGGATCCCTGGTACAGCCTGTCGTCTCTGGTGGACAAGGGCGGCGTCATCGTCGTCATCCTTATCGTGCTGTCGGTCATTTCGGCCGCCGTCATTCTGCTGAAGCTCTGGCAGTTCTGGCGCTCGGATCTGAAGCGGCGCAATTTCGTCGATCCGGCCGTGGACAAGGTCGAGGCGGGCGACCCGGAAGGGGCTCTCGCGATCCTCTCCAAATACAAGACCCCGCTGTCGCGGGCCATGGCGGCCGGCGTTCGCGCCAAGGCGCGTGGCGATCTGCGCGACGAGGATGTCGCAGCGGAGATTTCCCGCGTCGGGGCCGTCGAACTCGGCGCCTTGCAGCGTCATTTCCGCTGGCTTGAAGTGATCGGTAATATCTCGCCCTTGCTCGGCCTGCTGGGCACGGTCATCGGCATGATCGAGGCCTTCCAGCAGCTTGAGGAATCCGGCTCCAAGGTCGATCCGGCATTGCTGTCGGGCGGTATCTGGCAGGCGCTTCTGACCACCGCCGTCGGCCTCATCGTGGCGCTTCCGGCGATCACGGCGCTCAACCTCTTCGAGGGTCGCGTCGATCAGGTCCGGCTTTCGATGCGCGATGCATCCGCCCGGATTCTCGCCGCGCTTCATGCCCGTCCCATGAGCCGGCCCGCCAAGGCGGCGGACTGAGCGGGGCATAGCCGGAGCTAGCGACATGGCAGATGTGTTCGACGTACCGGTCAAGCGGCGGCGGATGATGAGCCTCACGCCGCTGATCGACGTCGTCTTTCAGTTGCTGATCTTCTTCATGCTCACCACGAGCTTCCTGCAGACGCAGGCGCTTTCCGTGGTGACCCCGGCTGCGGACCAGAAGGAGCTGCCGGAGGATGCGCGTGTGGTCGAGGTCTGGCTGATGGGGGATGGGTCGCTGCGCGTGGACGGCGATCCGGTTTCGTCGGCGGGTCTGGCAGACGCGGTCCGCGCCAGGATCGGCGGGAGGACCGACATGACGGTCACCATTCTGGCGGAACGTGATTCCCGCACGCAGCAGCTCGTGCGCGCGGTGGAGGCGGCGCGTGAGGCGGGCGCGACGAATGTCGGCACGGCAAGGGTGGAGCGTCTGGGCAAATGATCGAATTCGACGAACAGGATGGCGCGCCCGCGCCGCGGCGGGAGTTCGAGACGACGATCCCGCTCATCAATGTCGTGTTCCTGCTGCTGATCTTCTTTCTGCTGGCAGGCACGCTGGGCGAGACCAGTGAGGTGGGCGTGAACCTGCCGAGCGGGACGATCGACGATCCGGCCCCGCCGCAAAAGGTCACGCTCTATGTCGAGGCTGACGGTTTCGTCTGGGTCGGCGATCAGGTGATGGAGCCCTCGCTCGCGGGCTTCATGCTGAAGGACTTCATGAAGGACAAGGACAAGTCGCGCGTGTCCATCAAGGCCGACCAGGCAGCGCCCGCCGAAAGCGTGCTGACGCTGATGGAAGGGTTGCGCGGCGCCGGCGTGCAGCAGGTGACGCTGCTGACGGAGCGTGGCTCATGAGCGTGGCGTGGGATGAAAATTCAACCGCCGTGCCGCAGCCGCGCCTGCGCGGATTTCTGGTCGCGGCGGTGCTTTTGCATCTGGCGCTGTTTTTCTGGCTGACCATGGCGGGCGGCATTTTCGGCGGCCCCGGTCCGGGCGGCGGCGATTCCGTGACCTTCCAGCTTGCCGCGGGCTCGATGAACGACCGCTACGCCGCGCCGCGTCCGCGCAAGGCGGCGGCGAAACCGCAACCGAAACCGGTAGTGAAGAAGCCGGAACCGCCCAAGCCGAAGCCGGAACAGGCGGTGCGCAAGGCGGACAAGCCCTTGCCCAAGCCGGAGCGGAAACCCGAACCCGTGCCCGAACCGCAGGAAGAGCCGCAGGCTTCCGCGGGCAATGGCGTCGAGGGCGGCAAAGGCGGCGGCGCCGGGGGCGATGCAAAGAAGACCATCCTCAACCGCAAGGGTAATGCGCTGACCGGCGGGCAGATCCGCTCGCATATGGTGGGCAAGACGCTGAAGCTGGAAATGGGCCGTATCGAGCGGCAGCGCTCCAACAAGCTCATCAACATGACGCTGGAGCTCGATGCCGACGGGTCTATGGATGTCGACCTGACCCAGTATCTCGCCACGAACTACCTGAAGGAATATTCCAGCGAGAAGCACAAATCCGGCTCGGGCAAATGGTGGATCGAGGATAACCGCTTCTGCTTCAGCTCGCCGGAGATCCAGTACGGCGCCGAGGATTGCTTCGACATGACGCTGGATGGCGATCTTCTGCGCCTCTATT
The DNA here is from genome assembly GCA_964434415.1 of uncultured Parvibaculum sp. Classification (GTDB taxonomy): domain Bacteria; phylum Pseudomonadota; class Alphaproteobacteria; order Parvibaculales; family Parvibaculaceae; genus Parvibaculum. The sequence continues at coordinate 2,489 of CAYSVF010000040.1, read as the reverse complement.
ACGCGCCCTGTTCGGCCCGCTCGTCGCTCATCTGCCGCAGCGGCGATCTCGCCGGGCAGGGGCGCATTGTCATGACGTCCCGCTGAGGTGCGCCACGCGTCTTTTGGACGGCCCAGATTTCGCCTGATACATATGCCACTCCTTTGCGGATCGAAGATGGAGTGACGATATGGCGATGAAGGTGGCGTTTCTGGGTCTCGGTGTCATGGGCTATCCCATGGCGGGGCATCTCAAAAAGGCCGGTCACGAGGTCACCGTCTATAACCGTACCGCCGCCAAGGCCGAAAAATGGGTCGCCGAATATGGCGGCGCTTCCGCGCCGACGCCGAAGCAGGCCGTGGCGGGCGCGGAAATCGTGTTCGCCTGTGTCGGCAATGACGACGATCTGCGCGAGGTCGTGACCGGGCCGGACGGCGCCTTTCATGGCATGGAAAGCGGCACGGTTTTCGTCGACCACACCACGGCGTCTGCCGAGGTCGCGCGCGAGCTTTGCGCCGCCGGGGCCGAACGCGGCATCGCCTTCATCGACGCGCCGATTTCCGGCGGGCAGGCGGGCGCGGAGAACGGCGTTCTCACCGTCATGTGCGGCGGCGACGAGGCCGCTTTCGCGAAAGCCGAACCCGTCATCGACTGCTTTGCGCGCTCCGTGAAGCTGCTGGGCGGCTCCGGCGCGGGCCAGCTCACCAAGATGGTCAACCAGATCTGCATTGCCGGCCTTGTGGAAGGGCTGTCGGAAGGCATTCATTTCGCCAAGGCGGCGGGCCTCGATCCCGAAGCCGTCATCGATGTCATCTCCAAGGGCGCGGCGCAGAGCTGGCAGATGGAGAACCGTTACAAGACCATGATAGAGGGCGAGTTCGATCACGGTTTCGCCGTGGACTGGATGCGCAAGGATCTGGGCATCTGCCTCGCCGAGGCGCGCCGCAACGGCGCCAGCCTGCCGGTGACGGCGCTTGTCGATCAGTTTTACGGCGAGGTGCAGAGCATGGGCGGCAATCGCTGGGATACGTCGAGCCTCATCGCGCGGCTCGAAAGCTTCGGCAAGAAGAACTGAGCTCCATTGAGCAACAGGCAGAACGGGAGACGGCGATGAGCGAACAGCAGGTCCGCAGCAGGCAATCGCGTGAAACGCGGTTTGCGTCCGTCGACGACGTGATCGACCGGCTGAACCCGTCCTATCCGGTGTTCTGCGTCTTTCCCGATATCCTGCGCGAGCGGGCGCGGACCTTTGTCGAGGGGTTCCCCGGCACGGTTCTCTATGCGGTGAAGTGCAACCCGCATCCTTATGTACTGCGCGCCTTGTCGGAAGGCGGGATCGACCATTTCGACACGGCGTCCATCTTCGAAATCGCCAGGGTGACGGAGCAGTTCCCGGATGCGCATTGCTATTTCAACCATCCGGTAAAGGGGCGCGGCGCGCTGGACAGCGCGGTCGATGTCTATGGGCTCAAGGATTTCGTCGTGGACGACATGCATGAGCTCGACAAGGTGATCCAGTATGCGGGCACCGACGTCACCATCGAGGTCCGTCTTTCCACGCCCAAGGGCAGGGCGGTCTATAATCTCTCCGCGAAATTCGGCGCACCGCCGGATGACGGGGTGGCGCTGCTGAAGGAGGCCAACCGGCGCGGGTGCCGTACCGCGCTCGCCTTCCATGTCGGCAGCCAGTGCCTCGACCCGGATGCGTTCCGCGTCGCGATGGAGCTTGCCATGGATGTCGCCGGGAAAGCGGGCGTGCCGCTCGAATATCTCGATGTGGGGGGCGGCTTCCCTGCGCGCTACAAGATGGACGTGCCCCCGCTGCAGGATTATTTCGACGTCGTCCGGAAGACGAAGGAACGGCTCGGGATCGCCGTGCCGCTGATGGGCGAGCCGGGCCGTGCGCTGGTTGCCAATGGTTGCTCGGTGCTGACGCAGGTTCATCTGCGCAAGGGCAACGATCTTTATATCAATGACGGCATTTATGGCTGTCTGTCCGAAATTCGGGACGGCGATCTCGACCCGCCCGTCCGCGCCATCCGCCGCCGGAAAGGCGGGGGCGGAGAGCCGCTTGCCGATCATTTCCAGCCGTACCGGATTTTCGGTCCGACCTGCGACAGCCTCGATGTGCTGAAGCTGCCTTTCCACCTGCCGGACAATATTCAGGAAGGCGACTGGATCGAGTTCGGTCTGATGGGTGCCTATTCGATCGGCATGCAGACCGGCTTCAATGGGTTCGTCACCGATACGATCGTCCGCATCGACGGCACCCATAGCGATTTCGAGTTTTAACGATTATGTCATCTTCCGTTCACGGAGCGTTCTCCCATTAGGGTTTACTTTCAATGTTAACGACGATAACATTGAGGCTGTTGGGCACAAAGGGAGAACGGGATGGCTCGGGCCCGGATGCGGGGTCAGAAGACCGGCTATCATCATGGCGACCTCAAGCAGGCGCTGATGGATGCGGCGGCGACGCTTTTGGACATTCGTGGCCGCGATGCGCTGAC
>CAYSVF010000039.1:0-12072 GCA_964434415.1 uncultured Parvibaculum sp. | reverse complement strand
CCGGTCTGGGTGGTTGTGATCCTCACCTGCCTTGTCGGCGCGCTGATCGGCACCGAAGAAGGCGCGGTTCCGGTTTTTGTAGCCGGAACCGATGGCGGGGTTCTCGGAATGATCCTGTCGCCGGTTACCGGCAGCCTGCCGGAAGGCACCTCGCTCGCCCCCGTGACGACCCCGGTCATCGACGCGCTTTCAACCGTAAAATTCCCCGACACGGGCGGTTCCGGCGATAGCGGCGGCAATAGCCTGGCGCCGCTGACGGACGCGCTGGCAGGCATTTCAGGCGGCGTTCCCTCGGCGGGCGACAGCTAGGCGGCGGAGAATATCCGCCCGTCAGCCCGCCCTGTCAGCCCGTCTTGGTCTTCGAGGCGATATAGGCGCGCCAGCCGCCAAAGCCGCTCACATCCTCCGCGCCTTCCACGGCAAAGGCCTCGCAGATGAAGCCCTTGGCGCTCGTCCCGTCGGCCAGCCTCAGCGTGCCGATGCCGAGCGGCGAGGGGATGTTCGACACGAACCTGCCGAAGCCTTCGGGCGTAAGCCGCCACACTTCCGCGGCGATAGCGACACCGTTCCTCTCGTCGCGGATCAGTCCCGGTTTGGCCACCGGCGTTGTGGGAAGGGCATAGAGCCGATAGTCCGGCGTCGTCGATACCGCGCGGTCGAACACCGCATCGAGCTCGGTGAGTTCGCGATTGAGCGGCATGCCCGAAAGATGTGCCCCCACCACGACGAGTTCGATCTCGCCCGGCGCGCCAACGGCCTTCGCGGGGTATGTCTTGGGCAGGGGCCGGCCCGTCGCGCCCAGCGTCACGCCGCTTGCCGCGTGAAGATCGCGTGCGACCGCGGCGGTGAGCCAGTCCCGTCCGGCGCGCGCGAGCAGGGTAACGCTCGCGGGCAGCCCGTCGCCGCGTGTGCCGGTCGGCACCGCGAAGCCGCACATGTCGAGCAGGTTCACGAAATTCGTATAGGTGCCGTTGCGGCTGTTGGTGCCGATGGGATCGGCCAGCACCTCGTCCACCGTGTAATGCGTCGGCGCGGTGGGCACGCAGAAGAGATCGACACTGTCGATGACCGGCGCGAGTGTGCGTTTTGCCGCCTGCAACGCATAGAGCCCCTTGAAGGCGTCGACCGCGCCGAGCTTGCGCGCGCCGAGAACAATCTCCGCCGTTACAGGGTGCAGCGCGCTTTCATGCGCAGCGATGAAATCCTCGATGGCGGCATAGCGCTCCGCCACCCATGCGCCTTCGTAAAGGAGATCGGCCACGGCATAGAAATCCCCGAACGGAATCTCCACGATCCGGTGGCCCTGCCCGGCGAGCATGTCGAGCGCGGCCTCGTAAGCTGCCTCCATCTCCGCGTCGCCGAAGAATTTCCGGTCCGCTTTGGCCGGCACGCCAACCTTCAGCACCAGCGGCGTGGCGCCGAGCGATGCCGTCGCAAAATACCGTGAATAGGGATCGCTCTCGTCGAACGCCGCCATCGCCTGAAAGGCTTCATAGGCGTCTTCCACGGTGAGCGCGAAAACCGAGACGCAATCGAGGGTCCGGCAGGCAGGCACCACACCGCTCGTGGACATCGCGCCCACCGTCGGCTTCAGCCCGACGATATTGTTGAGCCCGGCAGGCACGCGGCCCGACCCCGCCGTATCGGTGCCGAGCGCGAAAGCGACGATGCCGCGCGCCACGGCGACCGCCGAGCCGGAACTGGAGCCGCCCGGCACCAGAGAGGGATCGACGGCGTTTTTCGGCACGGGATAGGGCGTGCGCACCCCCACAAGCCCGGTGGCGAACTGGTCGAGATTGGTCTTGCCGATGCACAAGGCACCCGCCGCCTTGAGCCGCGCGACCGTGACCGCGTCCTCCCCGGCGACATATTCGAAAGCCGGGCAAGCCGCCGTGGTGGGCATGCCGGCGACATCGATATTGTCCTTCACCGCAAAGGGAATGCCCCACAAGGCTTTGTCGGGATCGGGCGTGCCGAGCGCCGCCGCCTCGTCGAGCAAGGCTCGCTTGTCTGCGAGATGGATGAAGATGCCGGGATCGTCCGCCGCGGCCAGCCGCTCGAAAACGGTTTCGATAACCTCCGCGGGCGTCAGCCCTTCTGCATAGCGTTTGCGCAGTTCCGCTATCGTAAAGGGCATACTCGTCACCGGCCTCGTCCTTTTCTTCTTGCAGGCGCCGCGTGAAAGGCCCGGATTTCAGCCCTTTCCGCCGCGTTTTTCATGAGCGTATATCCAGAGCCAAGCAAGCCCGGTGCCATGCGCGCGCCCGCGCATTTGGCTCATTTGGGTCATGCGATGCGGGGCGGCTTTGCGGCAGGTTGGCGTCATGGGATTTCGGGTTGGGAACGCATGATGACGGCACGGCATTATTTCTATTCCGCGACGCTTGGGTTTTTCATCTTTCTCATGGCGGTGGTGGGTTCGCTGCTGGCCTGACGCGCCGGGCGGACTGAAAAACCATTCCCTCACAGTGACTTCGTCCGGATTTTCGTCTTGCATCACACGGCGTCCGGGGGCCGTGGGTTGGCCCTCGGCGTGCTGTATGCAATGGTGACCCTCGAAAATCACACGAGAACCGTCGGTATCTGGCCAGTTTGGGGGGCATCCTGTTCTGGCGGGGTCCGCCATCCGCGGTCTCTCGTCTTTCCGCCAAAATAGCGAGAGGGTCATATATGTCCGAGAACGGCAACAGCGAGAAATCTTCTTTATTTCAAGCCAGCGCCCCGGTCTTTATCGGATCCGTCGTGCTGATTTTTTCCGTGCTGGCCATCGTCTGGTTCCGCGACGTCGACGACACCCTGGCCTTCGTGACCTCGATCCAGAATTTCATCGTCGGCAAGTTCGGCTGGTTTTACGTGTTTGCCGTCGCTGTCTTCATCGTCTTCGCGCTGGGCGTGGCGATGAGTTCCATGGGCAGCATTCGCCTTGGACCGGACGATTCGGAGCCGGATTTCTCGACCTTCTCCTGGTTTTCCATGCTGTTCAGTGCCGGCATGGGTATCGGCATCATGTTCTACGGCGTGGCGGAGCCGATCATGCACTACGCAAATCCGCCCGTGGGCCCCGGCGAAACCGTCGGCGCCGCCCGCCAGGCGATGGAACTGGCCTTCTTCCATTGGGGGCTTCACGCCTGGGCGATCTACGCGGTAATGGGGCTTTCGCTCGCCTATTTCGGCTTTCGTCAGGGCTTGCCGCTCACTGTCCGCTCGGCGCTTTATCCCATCATCGGCGACCGCATTCACGGCTGGATGGGTCATGTCGTCGACATCTTCGCCGTGCTGGGCACCATGTTCGGCGTTGCGACCTCGCTCGGCATCGGCGTCATGCAGGTGAATGCGGGCCTCAGCTATCTCTTCGGCATTCCCCAGGACACCACGGTCCAGGTCATCCTGATCACCGTCATCACGTTGATGGCGACCACATCGGTGGTATCGGGCATCAATGCGGGTATTCGCCGCCTGTCGGAAATCAACCTCCTGCTCGCCGTGCTGCTCATGCTGTTCGTGCTGGTGATGGGCCCGACGGTCTTCCTGCTCACCGCCACCGTGCAGAACACCGGCGCCTATCTGAGCGACATCGTCAACAAGACCTTCACGCTCTACGCCTATCAGCCGAATGAATGGATCGGGAACTGGACGCTCTTCTACTGGGGCTGGTGGATTTCCTGGTCGCCCTTCGTGGGCATGTTCATCGCGCGCGTGTCGCGCGGCCGCACGATTCGCGAATTCGTGATCGGCGTGCTTCTCGTGCCTTCCGCCTTCACCTTCCTGTGGTTCACCGTCTTCGGCAACACGGCGCTGGAGCTGCAAATGGCCGGCGCCGCCGACATTGTCAGCGCGGTGAACGCCGATGTGGCGGTGGCCCTGTTCAAGTTCCTGGAAAACCTGCCCTTCGCCTCGATTTCGATGGGCCTTGCCACGATCTTGGTCGTGACCTTCTTCGTCACCTCTTCGGACAGCGGCAGTCTTGTGATCGACATCATCACCTCCGGCGGGCAGGAAGAACCGCCGGTCTGGCAGCGCATTTTCTGGGCGCTGACGGAAGGTGTGGTCGCCGCGCTCCTGCTTCTGGCGGGCGGCCTCGTCGCCTTGCAGACGGCGGCCATCACCACGGGCTTTCCGCTCGGCATCATCCTGTTGCTGGTTTCCTACGGCCTTTTCCTGGCCCTCAGACGGGAAACGCAGCGTCGCGACACGCTGCAATCGGCACATGGCGTGTCGGCGGCCACGGCACCCGCCGTGCCCTGGCGGCAGCGTCTCGGCACGCTGTTGAACCAGCCGACAAAGGACCGCGCCGTCGGCTTCCTCAAGGGCACGGTGGTCCCGGCGCTGGAAGACGTGGCGGAAGAAATCCGCGGACGCGGGCTCGATGCGCAGGTGGTCACCGAGGATGACGGCGCGATGCTGACCGTCGCTCATGGCAGCGAGGACGAGTTCCACTACGGCGTCACGATGAAGGCAATGAATATTCCCTCCTTCGCCATCACCGAACTGGAAGGCAAGAAGGCCGAAAGCCGCAAGGTGTGGCGTGTCGAGGTGTCCCTGCGCGAAGGCGGGCAGCGTTACGACATCATGGGCTACACCAAGGAGCAGGTGATCGCAGACCTGCTGGCGCAATATGAGCGTCACATGCATTATTTCCACATGCATGTCGTAAGCTGATTTGCGCTTCGAAGGAGGGCCGAATGGCGGGAGAGGATGCGTCGCTCTATGCGTTGATGGAAAGCAACTTTCCCGTCGACCGCAATCGCATTGCGATGGAGCTGCCGGACCGTGGCGGCAGCGCCTGGAGTTTTGACGACCTGTCGGAAGGCGCGGGCCGTTATGCCGGGTTTCTCGATGCGCTCGGGCTGAAAAAGGGAGACCGGGTGGCGGTGCAGGTCGAGAAATCGCCCGAAGCGCTGCTCGTCTATCTCGCCTGTCTGCGCGGCGGCTTCGCCTTCATGCCGATGAATACCGCCTACCGCACCGAGGAGGTGGAGTATCTTATCGGCAACGCCGAGCCCGCCCTTGTCATTTGCGATCCGTCCCGCGAAAGCGAGATCGCGGAGATTGCAAACCGGCAGGCCGGCGCGAAGGTTCTGACGCTCGATGCGGGCGGCAAGGGAAGCCTCGCCGACGCGCTGGCCGCGCATGGCCATGAACAATTGCCGCCGGTTCCTTGCGCGCCGGAGGATCTCGCCGCGATCCTTTATACCTCCGGTACGACGGGCAAGCCCAAAGGAGCCATGCTTTCCCATCGCAATCTGGCCTCGAACGGTCTTGCCTTGCGCGACGCCTGGCGTTTCAGCGCGGACGACGTGCTGCTGCATGCCCTGCCGATCTTTCACGCGCACGGGCTTTTCGTCGCCTGCCATTGCGCGTTGCTGTCCGGCGCGCGGATGATCTGGCTTGCAAAGTTCGACCGTGACCGCGTGCTGGCGGAACTGCCGCGCGCCACCGTCTTCATGGGCGTGCCGACATTCTACACCCGGCTTCTGGCGGGTGGCGGCCTCGATGCCGGGGCGGTTCGCAACATGCGCCTCTTTACCTCCGGCTCCGCACCGCTTCTCACCGAAACCTTCGAAGCGTTCCGCGAGCGCACCGGCCACACCATTCTCGAGCGCTACGGCATGACCGAAACGGGCATGAACGCGTCGAACCCTTATGACGAAGAGCGCCGCGCGGGCACGGTGGGTTTTGCGCTGCCGGGAACGGAAGTTCGCGTGACCGACGACAATGACAATGTGCTGCCGCGCGGCGAGACGGGCGGATTGCAGGTGCGCGGCGCCAATGTGTTTTCAGGCTATTGGCGCATGCCGGAAAAATCCGCCGAGGAATTTGCCGAGGGCGGCTGGTTCCGCACCGGCGATGTCGCGCGCATCGACGAAGACGGCTATGTGCATCTGGTCGGCCGCGCCAAGGACCTCATCATCTCGGGGGGCTTCAATGTCTACCCCAAGGAGATCGAGGAAATCGTGGACGATATGCCGGAAGTCGACGAGTCGGCCGTCATCGGCGTGCCGCATGCCGATTTCGGCGAGGCGGGCGTGGTGCTGGTCGTACTGCGCGCGGGCGAAGCGCTCGATGAAGAGACCTTGCTTGCCCGCCTGAAGGAAAGGCTTGCGAACTACAAGGTGCCCAAGCGGGCCTTCTTCGTGGAAGAGCTGCCGCGAAACACCATGGGCAAGGTTCAGAAGAACCTGCTGCGCGACGAGTATCGCGAGACCTGCCGCCCCGCGGCCTGACCTTTATTCCGCTTGGACCTTATTCGACTTCGAACCTGTCGGCGGAGCGGCGCCTTTCCGTCGGCGCATCGCCGCGGCGGCGTCGCCGGTCCGGACCGATGAACTTCTCGCTACGGATCATTTCGCGCGGTTTCAGGATGGCGGCTTCCAGGCGCGTGACGAGCTGCTGGAACGAATAGGGCTTGCAGAGAATTTCCGTCACGCCCGCATCGCGCGCATTGATGATGGATTCCTGCGTCCGCTGATGCGTGACATAGATCACGGGGATCGGGGCGAGCTTCTTGTCGTCGGCGGAGCGAACGGCGCGAACGACCGACAGACCGTCCAGCGGCGGAAGCAGGTCGTCGACGATGGCGATGTCGATCTTGTATTTGCTCAGAACGTCGAAGGCGTCCTCGCCGGTCCCCACGCTCCAGATATTCTTCACGCCCAGTTCGCGCAGGAACCCGCGCAGCAGGCTTGCCATGTCCTTTGCGTCTTCCACTACCAGTGCGTTGAGCCGCGCATAGTCGCGCTGCGAGAGCTTGCTGGATGTTTGGGCAGGGATGTGTTTGGCGATAGCCATGTCTCGAATTTCCCGAATCGCAGAAGGTCAGCTTTCGGGAGTATCCGCCAAACTGATTATCGATTGGTTAGAGGGAGGGGCCATACGGCTCAGGCCGTGCACCGTCTTTTCCCAATAGAAAGGACGCCGCAAAAGCTGAAACACCGCTTTCACGGCGGCGACTGAAATAAGCATCCAATAGGCGGGCATGGTGAGCGTGTGGGCTACAAGAGAAAGGCGCCCGCGCCGTTTCGCGGCAATCATCCCGGCGAGGATCGACAGGGAATAGCCGGAAATCAGCACGGCTAGATTGAAACCGGCTAGCCAGTGACCGCCGAACAGGCCGCCGGGTCCGTGCGCGGCAATGATGCCGCCGGTCACGATATAGAAGAAAGGATGCGCGAATGTGGCGAGCGTGAACCCGCCGATGACGAGCTGAAACCCCAGAAACCCCGCCGGGCCAAGGGAGCGGTACAGCGACACCGGATGCCGCATGCGCACCAGCCATGTTTGCAGCCAGCCCTTGATCCAGCGTGAGCGTTGGCGAACCCAGTTGTGCAAGCGGCAATTGGCTTCTTCTTCCGTGGTGGAGCGGATAATGCCGCAGCGATAGCCGCGCGTGGCAAGCCGGATACCGAGATCGGCATCCTCGGTGACATTATGCGGATCCCATCCGCTGACCTCCCGCAGGACATCGGTGCGGAAATGCGTCGATGTGCCGCCAAGCGGGATGGGCAGGCCCAGCCGCACCAGCATGGGCAGCATGAGATCGAAAAAGGATGCATATTCGATCGCAAATTGCCGTGTCAGCCAGTTCTCGTTCCAATTGTAGTAATTGAGCTGTGCCTGCAGGCAGGCGAGTTTCGGGTCGTTCAGACGAAAGGCCGCCACCGCCTTGAGGAGCTGGTTCGGTTCGGGCAGGTCTTCGGCGTCATAGATGACGAGATAGTCGCCGCGTGCGAACGGCAGGGCGAAGTTGCAGGCCTTGGGTTTGGTCTGGGGCGCGCTTTCGGGCACGCGGATGAAATCGAAATGGCCGGGCAGGTCCAGCGCCTTAGCCGCGTCGTAGCTCTCCGCGTCGCATGCCTCGAAGATGAGTTTGATGTCGAGTTTCGATGGCGGGTAGTTCAGTTTTTTGAGCGCGTCGGTCAGTGGCGGCAGCACATTGGCCTCGCGAAAGAGCGGCACCATGATCGTGTAGACCGGCAGCGCGTCGATAGGGCCCGGTCCATGCCGCTCATAGGCAAGCTCCTCCGCCGTTTCGCGCCCGGCGGCGCTCAGCAGGATGGAGACCCCCCGAAGCGCCGATACGGCAAGAAAGCAGATGCTCAGCGCAACACTGAACACGGCGAGCCCCGTCTGCGGGTAGAGCGCCGTCAGCAGCGCCGCGCCCGCGGCGAGAAGCGGCAACGTTATGCACTGGCCGGGCGACAGGCGCATCGCGGCGGAATCCTGCGGCGCATGCGTCATGAGCCCGTGCACCGCTCTTTTCGTCAGCTCGTCGGCATAAAGCGTTTCGATGGCGCGGCGGATTTGCCGCGCGGACCCGGCCCATATGGCGAACGGCCCCGCCGCCAGATCCGCGACCGCCTTCTTCGCCAGCGACGGGTCAGCCGCGACCCATGTCACCTTTCCGTTCTGGCGTCGCCAGGGCAGGCATTGATGGGCGATGCAGAAATCGAGCGGCGGCCGCGCGCCGGGCAGCGTCCCGGCGATCCTGCTATCGGGCGGCGCTTCTTCCAGATCGACGAAGGGAACGCCGTTCTGGCGAGCCACAAGGCGACCGATATCGTCCGGCCCTGCCTTGCCTTCGGCCATGAGAACGCCGCCGATGCGGCTGCCGCTCCGCCTTTGCTCGGCCAGCAGGGGCCCCAGCTCGCGCCGCGAGACGAGACCGCTGCGAAGGGCCAGCGTGCCGAGGAGGGGCCATTTGCGGCGCAGCCGCAGGGTACGTGGCCGCGCCCGACGGGAAGGGGGGTCTGCGCGCTTCGGACGAAGAGCAGATCTCATAAGCCTGCCGGATTATTGGAGAACGAAAAAGAAACCGACGTCTTTACATGGATAATTACACTGATGATATTCCGTAATATCCATCTGGTAAATCCTTTTCGGCTGAATTCGGGCCGGGCATGTCTCTTGCTGAGAGAAGGCGGAATGGCCGCCTTTCTTTCATTTCGCATGGATGGGAGACAGTCCGCGGCAATTTGTTTCACAATGGCACGGTTAAATCGTGCGATCGGGGTTTCGGGGCGGGTATGCGTTTTCTGGCCTATCTGAATTTGCTGGCGATCATCCTGATAGCAGGAGGTCTGGCCCGGCATTACGAGGGAACGAAGTTCGCCGAGCCGGTGAACCGGTCGGCCCCGCACGAGACATCTCCCGGCGATGGAGCACCGGAGGCCGGATCGGTCGATATGGCTTCCGTGGGGTTGAGGGCATCAGCCGCCGCGCCGGCGCAAAAACCCGCCGACGAAAACCTCGCTGAGGAAAAATCGGCCGCGTCCGATGAGCCGCTTCCCCAGGGGGTGCCGCTCGTCAATCCACGGCTCTCGGCGGAGTCGCCGGCCGAGCCCCCTGCGGAAACTGGCACGCCCGAAAAGGAAGTCGAACCGTCGTTTGTTTTGACCGTGCTCACCGAGGGCGATTATCCGCCCTTCAACTATCGCAACGACAAAGGCGAACTGACCGGCTTCGATGTGGATCTGGCGCATGCGCTATGCGACAGGCTCAAGGCGCAATGCAGCTTCGAAACGAAAGCATGGGAGGCGCTTCTGCCCGCCCTCAAATCAGGCGATGGCGATGTCGTCATCGCTTCCATGCTGATCCCCAGCGCGCCGCGCGCCGCGCCGCCGCATGACGAGGGCATCGTCTTCACCGGCGCCTATTATTCGACGCCCGGTCATTTCGCCGTGCAGAAATCCGGCGGCTTTCCGGCAAGCGTGTCGGGGCTTGAGGGCAAGCGCGTTGCCGTTCAGGCGGGCTCCGTCCATGCGGCTTTTCTCGCGCATCATTTCCCGGGCGTGGACGCCGTCGATGTGACGACGCTGAAAGAGGCCGAGCAGGCCCTCGCGAAAGGCAAGGTCGACTATCTGTTCGGAGACCGGAACGCATTGTTACGCTGGCTCCGGACGGACGGGACATGCTGCCGCCTGGCGGGGCCGGATTATGACGATCCGGCCTGGTTCGGGCAGGGTGCGGGGATCGCGCTGCGCGGCAAGGACGAAGCCTTGCGCAAGCGCATGGATACCGCGCTTGCAAGCCTTGTCGCGGACGGCACCTATCGGCGCATCTCGTCGCGCTATTTCTCGCAGAGTATCTATTAGGGGCGCGTTGTTTCTCTTATTGCGTCATGGCGACGACGAAAGGCGTGGATGCCCCGCCCGAAGCGGGGCATGACGAAGATGCTCGGTCGGAAAGAGAAATGACACTCAGTTCTTCGCTTCGTCGGCCATCAGGTCGCGCGGGCGGCCGAAGAAGACGGGCGTACCCTTGCCTTCCTCGAGGTCGGCCCAGTGATCGATGTCGAAATCGAAAACGATGAAACCGCCTGTCGGCACGCCGCGCGAAATGCGCAACGACACCTCGTCGTCGGGATCCGCCGCCAGCGCCATGGCCAGCAGCACGAGGCCGGGATTATGCCCGATTACCAGCAGCGTATCCGCGCTGTCGGGTGCGCGATGGATTTCCGCCAGCATCTGGTCCGGCATCGCGTGGTAAAGCTCTTCGCGATAGATCACGGGCACATCGTTGCCCAGTTCTTTCATCATCGGGGCGCAGGTGTCCTGCGCGCGCGTGGCGGTGGAACAGATCACAGTGTCGGGGCGGTAGGGGCAGCTTGCGATATAGCCGGCCATGAAATCCGCAGCCTTGGCGCCGCGCTCGTTCAGCGGCCGGTGGAAATCGTCGCGGGCCGGGTCCGACCAGTCGGACTTGGCATGCCGAAGCAGGCAGAGGCGTTTCATACATGTCGCTCCCGGCGCGGTGCGCGCCCGGCAAAGGGCAGCCAGAGGCTCCAGCCCAGATATTGAGGTTGTGGCGCCGGATAGTCGGCAAGCCCGATATGCATTTTCTCGTGCCCCTCCCGCGGCTCTGCCCGATAGGTGGAAAACAGCCGGTCCCAGAAAGACAGGTTGAAGCCGAAATTCCGATTGTGCTCCTCGGGCCGCACAGAATGATGCACACGGTGCATGTCCGGCGTCACGATGACAAGCCTGAGCAAGCGGTCTACCCGGGCGGGTATTTCGATATTGGCATGATTGAACATGGCCGTCGCGTTCAGCACCACCTCGAACAGGATGACGGCCGCCGCCGGAGCTCCCAGAAGCGCCACCGCGCCCATCTTTATGCCCATGCTGGCGAGAATTTCAAATGGATGAAAGCGGATGCCGGTGGTCACGTCGATATCGGTATCGGCGTGATGGACCCGGTGCAGCCGCCAGAACAGCGGCACATGGTGGAAAAGCACATGCTGCGCATAGACCAGAAGGTCGAGCGCGAGAAACGAGAGGATAAAGGCGAGCGGCCACGGCGCGCCGAGCCAGTTGAAAAGCCCGAAGCCCGTCTGCTCCGCCTCCAGCGCCACGCCCACTGCCAGCAGCGGCACGGCAATGCGCAGAAGCAGCGTGCCGCCCGCCGAAAGCAGCAGGTTCGTCGCCCATCTGTGCCAGCGCGGCGCGGAGAGCCGCCGCCGGGGGGCGAATATCTCCCATAGCGCCATGGCAAGCAGTACCCCGCCAAAGGCGGCAAGGCGAAGCTGCGGTTCGTGGAGAGACAGGAATTCGCTCATCTGGACCTGTGCGTGAGGCGCCTCATTGCGCCGCGCACAGGTTACAGGATCGCGCGGCCTTGCGAAAATGAAGCCGCGATCTCGAGCCTGCGGGGAAATGCCGCGCGGTTCACTCGGTCATATGGCGGGCGCGCGCGCCGCGCTCGATGGCGGCGGCGGTCAGCTTGTCCACCCCCAGCGCCTCGCGCAGCATCTGGAGAAGGCGCAGTTCCTCCGCCTTGACGCTCATATCGGCGCTGGCGATTTCCACGGCGACCGCATAGCCCGTCTCGCGCAGGTAATGCGGCAGCGCATCCTTGGCGAGCCCGAAAACCGCGTCGAGGCCGCCGTCTTCCTGCAGGATCGAGGCGCATTCCCGGGCGACGGGAATGAGCTTTTCCTCGCTGAAATCGCGGAAAATGGGCAGCGTTTTCACGATGTTCCCGATCTCATGCAGCTCATTGTCGCTCATGGCGCGATCGACCGCGCTCATGGTGACCATGATGTAGATAAGGGCGTGCTGGGGGGAGATCGTGGAC
>CAYSVF010000038.1:0-12292 GCA_964434415.1 uncultured Parvibaculum sp. | reverse complement strand
CGAGGTCATCTCGTCCACCTTCGACGAGCCGGCGCAGCGCCATGTGCAGGTCGCGGAAATGGTGATCGAGAAGGCCAAACGTCTCGTCGAGCATGGCCGCGACGTGGTCATCCTGCTCGACTCGATCACCCGTCTCGGCCGCGCCTACAACACGGTGGTGCCGAGCTCCGGCAAGGTGCTGACCGGCGGCGTGGACGCCAATGCGTTACAGCGCCCGAAACGCTTTTTCGGTGCAGCGCGAAACATCGAGGAAGGCGGCTCGCTCACCATCATCGCAACCGCGCTCATCGATACGGGCAGCCGCATGGACGAAGTCATCTTCGAAGAGTTCAAGGGCACGGGTAACTCCGAAATCATCCTGGACCGCAAGATTGCCGACAAGCGCGTCTTTCCGGCCATCGACATCCTCAAATCCGGCACCCGTAAGGAAGAGCTGTTGGTGGAGAAGGCCCAGCTCCAGAAGATGTATGTGCTGCGGCGCATTCTCAATCCGATGGGCACGGTCGATGCGATCGAGTTCCTGCTCGACAAGCTCAAGCAGACCAAGAGCAACGACGAGTTCTTCGACTCGATGAACACCTGAAGCCGCGACCCGGTGCCGTTTCGGCGCCGCATGCCCGCTTGAGGCCTGCCGGTTAACGGTTTGGAACGACTTCCCGTCCTAAAGTGCCTGTGTCGGCACTGGAGGGTACGGGCAGACATGGCGGGGAAGCGGAGAACCGAGAAAATGGAGGGGGGTGGCATGACATCCCCCGCCTGGATAACGCGCGTTCTCAGCCGCGAATATCTGGCCGGCGCGACCGTCGATCTCCAGGGCGACGGCTCTTCGACACCTGAAATCTATGCCGGGGTCCAGCTTACCGGCGCGGGACACCAGTTTCTGGCCTGGTGGCAGGAAGCACGCGGCGCCGATCCCATTCCGGCCGCGGATGCCGTCAGTCCCAGGGCCCTGCGCCGGATTCTTCCCTATATCCGTTATATGAGCTGGGACGGGCCCGAACGGCTCATCTTCCGCATCTATGGCTCGGCGCTCGCCGAGGCGACGGGGTTCGACCTCACCGGGGTCGATCTTTTCGGCATGGGCGATTATCCGACCCGCCAACTGGACATCGCCCGTCTCAAGGCCCTCCATGAAATGCCCTGCGGTGTCGTCATGCTGCGCGAGATGCGCGGTTTCGACGGCAGCAGGAACATCTGCGAGATGGTGACCCTGCCCATCGCGCCGGCCGCCGACGGCCAGCCGCGCATCATCGGCACCATCGTTCCCGTCGAGGTCGAGGAAGATATCTGGACGAAGAAGCTCCGCATGGATCGGGAGCCGGAACTGAAACGCGCTGTTTTCATCGACACGGGACATGGCGTGCCCGATCCGCTGCTCGGCATGGAGTGCTGAGGCGGCAGCATGGGGCGGCATCCGCGCCGCGTATCGTGAATGCCGCCGCGATCCGGGTCACGCCCTGTCGTCAGGGCCTCAGCTCTTCCCAGCCGGGATACGACCCGTCGAAACGGGGCGCCTTGTCGTCGTCATCCGTCCATGCGCATCGGGACGCATAAAACTCCTGTGCGACGATCCGGCCCGGGGCATCCTTCTCAAGCGCGTTCGCCGCGAGGATGATCGTGTCGTCCGCTTCGACGAGATTGGCGCCCGTCATCGCTGTTCCGCAATGCGAGCAGAAGCTTCGTTCCAGTTGCGGCGAACTGCGGTAGAGGGTGAGGTGTTCCTCGCCCGTCCACACCACTTCGTCGCGAAATGCCGTGAAGAAGAAGCCCGCATGGCCGCCCGCCGCCTTGCGGCACATGGTGCAGTGACATTCCACAATGCCGCTCATGCGCTTCGCCCGAAACCGGACCGAGCCGCAAAGGCAGCTCCCCTCGATCATGGGATCAGCACCGTCGAGCCGGTCGTCTTGCGGCTTTCCAGATTCTTATGCGCCTGCACGGCGTCGGCGAGGTCGTATTTCTGGTTCACCTCGATCTTCACGATGCCTTTCGATACCACATCCACAAGGTCGTCCATGCGCCAAGCGATTTCCTCGGGCGAGAGCAGGTAATGCACCATGGAAGGCCGGGTGACGAAGAGCGAGCCCTTGGCGTTCAGCAGGCCGAGGTCGAAATTTTCCACCGGGCCGGATGCGTTGCCGAAGGAGGCGAGTAGGCCGCGCGGGGCGAGGCAGTCGAGCGAGGTTTCGAAGGTGTCCTTGCCGACGCCGTCATAGACGACAGGCAGCTTCTTGCCGCCGGTGATTTCCTTCACCCGCTCGACCACATCTTCTTCGGAATAGTTGATGACGTGATCGTAGCCATGCGCCATGGCAAGCTCGGCTTTCGCTTCCGAGCCGACCGTGCCGATGACCGTTGCCCCGAGATGCTTTGCCCATTGGCCGACAATGAGACCGACACCGCCCGCCGCGGCGTGGAAGAGGATCGTCTCGCCGCGTTGAACCGGATAGGTGGAGTGGAGCAGGTAATGCGCGGTAAGGCCCTTCAGCATCATGGCGGCGCCGGTTTCGTCGGAAATCTCGTCGGGGAGCTTCACCACCGTCATGGCGGGGACGTTGGCGGCTTCCGCATAGGCACCGATGGGCCCCATGCCATAGGCGACACGGTCGCCGGTCTGAATATTCTCGACGCCGTCGCCGACCGCCTCGACCGTGCCGGCCGCTTCGAGCCCGATACCGGAGGGAAGTTTCAGCGGGTAAAGGCCGGAGCGGTGATAGGTGTCGATATAGTTGAGGCCGATGGCGCCGTGCCGGACGGTGATCTGGCCCGCGCCGGGGGCGGGGAGGTCGATCTCTTCGAGTTTCATGACCTCCGGGCCGCCCTGTTTTTCGATGCGGATGGCTCTGATTTTCATGGAATCGTTCCTGTTATTGCGGGCTCGGGAATCCAGTTGTCATATGGTCTAGCTCCGGGTGAGCGCGAGGCCGAGGCCTGCCAGCGCGAGGACGGCGCCCGACACCTTGTTACGGATCGTCTGGGCGCGGCGCGACTTCAGCCAGGGGGCGAGCGCGCCAGCGCCGACGGCATAGGCTCCATCGGAGATGGTGCTGACGGCGATGAATGTCACGGCCAGAATGACGAGCTGCGGGGTGGCGGATGCGTCGGGGCTCACGAATTGCGGGAAGAAGGCGGCGTAGAAGGCGAGCGTCTTGGGGTTGGTGACGGAGATGAGAAATCCCCGGCGCAACAGGAGGTCGGTCGACGGGCGTGAGGGCGGTCCCGAATTTTCATCCATCGGGTCATAGGGCGCGCGCCAGCTCTGGATCCCGAGCCAGACGAGATAGGCCGCGCCGACAAGTTTCAGGGCTTCCGTCCAGGGGCCGAGCGCGGCCAGAAGCGGTGCGAGGCCCAGCACGGTCAGCACCATGTGAAGCGAGAGCGCGCAGGTCGTACCGGCGAGCCCGGCGAGCGAAGCGCGCGGGCCGAAGCGGATACCGGTCGCGACAAGCCATGTTACGACCGGACCGGGAATGATGCAGAGAATAAGCGTGGCGGCGATGAAGCCGAGATAGAGATCGATCGGAACCATCGCCGCCTGTTCCTGTCCGTTCAGCCGAGATGACGGCGGAAGAAGTCGAGCGTCCGGCTGTTTGCCTCGTCGGCATTCTTCTTGTCGTAATGCGCGCCGCCCACACGGGCGAAGGCGTGGTCGTTTTCCGGGTAGCGGTGGATCGTCACCAGCGCGTTGTCGCGCAGGCCCGCCACGATTTGTTCCTGCGCTTCCGGCGGCACGAACTCATCCTTGCCGGCAACATGCAGCATGAGCGGGGCCTTGATGCCTTTCGCGTCGTCCAGGCGGTTGTTGATGTTGACGCCGTAATAGCCGACCGAGGCGTCGCTATTCGTGTGGCAGGCGGTGAGATAGGCGAGCAGGCCGCCCAGGCAGTAACCGACCGCGCCGACCTTGCCGCTGGTAATGGGGCGCAGCGTGTCGATCGTCGTCTGAATGTCCTTCGTGCCCTTGTCGGGATCGAACTTGCCCATCAGGTCGAAGGCCTTCTGCCATTCGGCCTCGGTCTTGTCGGTGATGTCGACGCCGGGCTCGATGCGCCAGAAGAGGTCGGGCGAAAGAGCGACATAGCCTTCCGAAGCCAGCCAGTCGCAGATATCGCGCATCACCTGATTGACGCCGAAAATTTCCTGAATGACCACAATGCCCGGGCCGGTGCCCGAGGCGGGCTTGGCGAGATAGCCGCTGAATGAGCCGTCATCTGTCTTGATCTCGATGGTTTCGCCGCTCACTTGCTGATCTCCTTGGATTGCCTGGATAGGGAGGTGGGGTTTCCTGCGCGGGACTCTAGCTCTCTGCGTTCGTTGAATCGAGGCCCGATTGTCTTGCGGTGCGCAGGTTGTCGATAAGCGCGTCGGGATCCGTCACCGGCAATGAGCAGGTTTCGCCGACGCAGACATAGGCCGTCGGCTTTCCATCGACAGTTCCCTTGCCGAAGGCAGGGTGACTCTGCGGCAAGCTCGCCTCCGGCGGCAGATGGGTGACGACGCGGTTCGGCAGGGCGAGTGCGTAGATCGCGCGGCGCAGCGGTTCGATCTCGTTCTTTTCGCCGGCCAGCACGATCTGGATCGGGCGGAGGCGGGTCTCGAAACTTTCGATGTAGCTCCCCAGCGGAAAGATGTTGCGCTGGAGTTCGCCCGCGAATGCCCGAATGACGCTGTCGGCCTTGGCCAGATAGCTGTCGTCGCCCGTGAGAAAGGCGAGGCGGGTAAGGATGCCCGGCAACACGCCGTTTGCCGAAGGGATGGCGTCGTCATATACAGTCCGTGTACGGATGATTAGACCGGGGGCGTCGTCGGCGGTGAAGAAATAGCCCCCATTCGTGGCATCCGCATAATGGGAATCCAGTTGTCCAATGAATGTCTGCGCGGCGTCGAGATAGCGGGGCTCGAATGTCGCCTCGTGAAGCGCCAATGCGGCATCGGCCATGAAGGCTAGATCGGCGGCCATGGCGAGATGCTGCAGCTTGCCTTCGCGCCAGGCGTGATGGAGCCGCCCGTCCCGGACCATCTTTTCCTCGACGAAACGGAACGCGCCAGCGGCCAGCTCGACCCATTCCGCCCCGTCGAAGGCTAGGCCTGCGCGGGCCAGTGCTGCGATCGTCAGCCCGTTCCAGTCCGCCAGCACCTTGTCGTCGAAGCCGGGGCGGATGCGGGCGGCGCGGCGCGCGAGGAGCTTTTGCCTCAGGGAGGCGAGGGCGGACTCCTCGTCTTCCGTGAAAGAGGTATCGGCATGGTGAAGGCGGTTCAGGATATTGGTGCCTTCCCAATTGCCGCCGGCGCTCACGTCATAGGCCTGTTTGAAGAGGGGCGCGTCGCCGCCGAGGGCCTCGTCGATTTCGGCTTCGCTCCAGACATAGAATTTGCCTTCCTCGCCCTCGCTGTCGGCATCGAGCGAGGCTGCGATGCCGCCCTCTGGAAGAAGCATTTCGCGCTCGAGCCAGTCGACCGTTTCGCGGACGCGGCGGGCGTAGAGAGGTTTCTTCGTCTCCTGCCAGGCGCTCGTATAGAGGTCGATGAGCTGGGCATTGTCGTAGAGCATCTTTTCGAAATGCGGGACGAGCCAGCGCTCGTCCACCGCATAGCGTGAGAAGCCGCCGCCCAGATGATCGTAGATGCCCCCCTCGGCCATATGGTCGAGCACGCGCGTCGTGGCCGCCTCGAATGAATGGCCGTCCGGGGCAGGGGTGCCGCGCAGATGGGCCCGCCAGAGAAGCGAAAAAATCCCGGTCTGCGGAAATTTCGGTGCGCCCTTGAGCCCGCCATTTTCAGGATCCATCAGCTCGGCGAATTTGCCGGCCACAAAATCGGGGACCTGCGCGGTGGGTTCGCCGGGCCGTGCGTCGGCCGATTGGGCGGCGAGCGACTTTGCCAGCGCGGCGCGGTTCTGTTCGATCTTGCCGGGCTCCTCGCGGAACAGGCGCGCGACCTCTTCCATGACCTGGATGAAGCCCGGGCGACCGTATTTCGGGTCCCTGGGAAAATAGGTGCCGCCCCAGAAGGGTTCGCCGTCCGGCGTCAGGAACATGGTGAGCGGCCAGCCGCCCTGTTCGCCCAGCATGTGGAGCGCGCTCATATAGATGGTGTCGATGTCAGGGCGCTCTTCGCGATCCACCTTGATGGGCACGAAGAGCCGGTTCATCACCTCGGCGACCTCTTCGTCCTCGAAACTTTCATGCGCCATGACATGGCACCAATGGCAGGCGGCATAGCCGACCGAGAGCAGGATCGGTTTTCCCTCGTCGCGCGCCACGGCCAGCGCCTCCTCTCCCCAGGGGCGCCAGTGGACGGGATTGTCCTTGTGCTGCAGGAGATAGGGGCTGGTTTCGCCGGCGAGAAAATTGCGTGACATGGGGGCTTCCGGAATGTTCACTCGTTTATATTGCTACCCCCGATTTAGGGGTTATGTGCGCCCGCGTCGATGGATGGAAGAGTCATGAAAGTAAAGATCGACCTCGATATGACGCCCGAAGAGGCGAGGACGCTGATGGGGTTGCCCGACCTTCAGCCGATGCAGGAACGGTTGCTCGCGCAGCTCGAAAAGCAGCTTGCCAGCAATATGACCTATGTCGATCCCGAGCAGATCATGAAGGGCATCATGCCGATGGGTGCGCAGTCCATGGAGCAGTTTCAGGAATTGCTCTGGGGCATGGCCCGCAACGCGATGGCGCCGGGCGGCAAGACGGCAAAAGACAAGAATACGAAAGACAAGGACCAGAAGGGCGAGTGACTTTCCCCTTCTGACGGAGAACCGATTTCTTGGACACGATCTATGCTCTTTCGAGCGCGGCCGGACGGGCCGGCGTCGCGGTCATTCGCCTGTCCGGACCGGAGGCCGGTCATGCGCTTGAAGCGCTGACGTGCAGGGGGCCGGGCGAGCCCCGTGTCGCCGAGCTGCGACGCTTGCGCTATCCGGCGAGCGGCGTGGCGATCGACCGCGCGTTGGTTCTCTATTTCCGGGCGCCAGCGAGTTTTACCGGCGAGGATGCAGTCGAGCTGCAGGTGCATGGCGGGCGCGCGGTGGTCGCGGCGGTACTCGATGCGCTGGCCGGGATCGGCGGATTGCGGGCGGCGCTGCCGGGGGAGTTCACACGCCGTGCCTTCGAGAACGGGAAGCTCGATCTGACCGAGGTGGAAGGGCTTGCGGATCTCATCGATGCGGAGACGGAAGCCCAACGCCGCCAGGCGCTGCGCCAGATGGAAGGCGCGCTGGGGCGCCTCTACGAAGATTGGCGGGCAAGGCTCATGAGGCTTCTGGCCTATGCCGAGGCCGAGATCGATTTTCCCGATGAGGAAGTGCCGGGCGATCTGCTGAAATCGCTGGGACCGGAGCTCGAGAAGCTGCGCTCCGATATTGCGATTCATTTGAAGGACGGGCACCGGGGCGAGCGCCTGCGCGAGGGGGTGGAGGTGGCGATCATCGGGCCGCCCAATGCGGGGAAGTCGAGCCTGCTCAACCGGCTGGCGCGGCGCGAGGCGGCGATCGTTTCGGCGGAGGCGGGGACGACGCGGGATGTGGTGGAGGTCCGGCTCGATCTCGGCGGAGTGCCGGTGACGCTTGCGGACACAGCGGGCCTGCGGGAGGCCGCCAATGAAATCGAGGCGGAAGGGGTTCGCCGTGCGCTGGCGCGGGCCGAAGCGGCGGATATCCGGATCGTGGTCGAGGCCTGCGACGGTGCGGGCGGGCTTACAGGGGATTACTCTGCTGCCAGGGACAGCGATTTGAGGCTCCTCAACAAGATCGATCTGGGCCGACCGGCGCTGGAGGGGGATGCGATCTGCGTCTCGGCTACGACAGGCGAGGGGCTGGACGGGCTGGAATACGCGCTGATGGAGAGAGTCAGGGAACAAATCTCTCTCTCAGAGCACCCGATCATTACCCGAACGCGACACAGAGAGGGCCTTCAGGAGTGTCTGGCCTCGCTGGATCGGGTCGAGGAGGGGCTGCGGGCGGGCCGCGAGACAGAGCTGGTCGCGGAGGACCTGCGGCTCGCCGCTCGGGCGCTGGGTCGGATCACGGGGCGGGTCGATGTCGAGGACCTGCTGGATATCGTGTTCCGGGATTTCTGCATCGGGAAATGATCCCGAGGGATGTTTCACGTGAAACAGAGTCGGTTGGTCTGCTTCCGGAGCCTCATCCATTGACCTTCGCCCATTCTTGAGTCTATCTGTCGGGCAATGATCGGCGGCGGCGGTTCCGCCGGAACTTCTGTCAGAAAGCCCATGTCCCAGCATTTCGACGTCATTGTGATTGGCGGCGGCCATGCCGGTTGCGAGGCGGCCTCCGCCGCGGCGCGGGCGGGTGCGCGCACGGCCCTCATCACCCACAAGGTCGCGACCATTGGGGAGATGTCCTGCAACCCGGCAATCGGCGGGTTGGGCAAGGGCCATCTGGTGCGTGAGGTCGATGCGCTGGATGGGCTGATGGGGCGCGTGGCCGATGCGGCCGGTATCCAGTTCCGGCTGCTGAACCGGCGGAAAGGGCCCGCGGTGCGGGGACCCCGTGCCCAGGCGGACCGCAAGCTCTATCGGAACGCGATGCAGGACGCGATCCTGAACCATCCGAACCTCGAGGTGATCGAGGGCGGGGTGGACGATCTGATCGTGACCCATGACCGTGTTTCGGGGGTGAAGACCGAGGATGGAAGGACATTCGGCGCGGGCAGAATTGTCCTGACGACAGGCACCTTTCTCCGAGGCATGATCCATTTAGGTGAGAAGCGCGTTCCGGCGGGCCGGGTGGGCGAGGCGCCGGCGCTGGGTCTGTCGGAACGGCTGTACGGGCTGGGCTTGCGGCTGGGCCGCCTCAAGACCGGAACCCCGCCGCGCCTGGATGGCGGTACGATCGACTGGAACGCGGTGGAGATGCAACCGGGCGACGAACCGCCGGTCGCGTTCTCTTTCCTGACCGACAGGATTACGACGCCGCAGATCGAATGCGGGATTACGCGAACCACCCAAGCCGGTCACAGGATCATCGAGGAGAACCTCCATCAGTCGCCGGTTTATTCCGGGCAGATCGAAGGGGTGGGGCCGCGCTATTGCCCGTCCATCGAGGACAAGGTGGTGCGCTTCCGGGAACGCGACAGCCACCAGATCTTCCTGGAGCCGGAAGGGCTCGATGACGACACGGTTTATCCCAACGGGATTTCCACCGCGCTGCCGGAAGAAGTGCAGCTCGCCTTCCTGGAGACCATTCCGGGGCTCGAGAACGCCGTGATGCGGCGCGCGGGTTATGCCATCGAGTACGACTATATCGATCCGCGCGAACTGCAGGCGACGCTGGAAACGAAGAAGCTCCCCGGGCTCTATCTGGCAGGGCAGATCAACGGAACGACCGGCTATGAAGAGGCTGCGGCGCAGGGGTTGATCGCTGGACTGAATGCGGCGCTGGCCGAAAAGGGCGAGGACCCCCTCATTCTCGACCGGGCACAGGCCTATATGGGCGTGCTGGTGGACGACCTCATCACGCGGGGCGTATCGGAACCCTATCGGATGTTCACCTCGCGGGCGGAATACCGGCTGACACTTCGCGCCGACAATGCCGATCAGCGCCTGACCCCGTTGGGGATTGGCTGCGGGGTCGTCGGCAGGGAGAGGGCGCGGCGCTTTCGGGAGAAAACAGTCGCGTTGGAAGAAGCGGCGACGCTCTGCCGCTCTTTGCGCCTGTCGCCGAACGAACTGAACAAGCGGGGCTTCAAGATCAATCAGGATGGCGTGGTGCGCGACGTGTTCGATTTGCTCGCCTATCCGGATATCGATATGGCTCGGCTCGAAGGCGTTTGGCCTGAGCTTCAATCACTCGATTCCCATATCTCGGAGCAAATCGAGATAGAGGCACAATATGCAGGCTATCTTGAACGGCAGGAGGCCGACATCCGGGCGTTCCGCAAGGATGAGGGGCTGAGCCTGCCACTGGATCTGGACTATGAGGCCATTCATGGCCTGTCCAATGAAGCCAAGCTCAAGCTTTCGAATGCCCGGCCCGCCACGTTGGGGCAGGCGGCACGGATCGACGGGATGACGCCTGCCGCGCTGACCAGCGTAATGATTCACGTGAAACAAAACACACAATCGCGCAGCGCTTGAGGGGTGTGACTCGGTATGCCCCAAAATCTAGCGCAAGTCGTTGATGCGGAATCCTTTTCGGCTGCGACGCATGTTTCACGTGAAACAATGGAGCGGCTCGCGCAATACGAGTCCTTGCTGATCAAGTGGCAACGCTCCATCAATCTGGTTGCCAAGTCCACACTCGATAATCTTTGGCAGCGGCATATGCTGGACTCCGCGCAGCTCGCCGATCTCGCTCCCCAAAGCGCGCTTAGCTGGGTGGATCTTGGCAGTGGGGGCGGATTTCCGGGGCTTGTCGTGGCAATCCTGCTGCGGGAGCGGCCGGGCTTCAGGATGCATCTTGTCGAGAGCGATCAGCGCAAGGGCATCTTCATGCGGGAGGTCATCCGCGAGACGGGTGCGCCGGCTGAGGTCCACACCACCAGGATCGAGGCTTTCGTCCGCGAGACCGATCTGAAGCCTGATGTCATCTCGGCCCGGGCGCTGGCGGCTTTGGACCGAATAATAGAGTGGGTTCACCCGCTATTCGGCCCAGGGACGATTGGCCTATTTTTGAAGGGGCAGGGCCTCGAAGACGAATTGACCTCGGCGCATAAAGGTTGGATATTTGAAGAAACCGTCATACCCAGCCTGTCGGACCCCAGCGGCTCGGTGCTGCAGCTAAGAGGCCTCCATGGTGCAGATCGATGAAGATCGGATGGAAGATGTTCCGTCTGCGGACAGCTCCACCCCCAATATTTCGTCCGATAGCCCGGATGACCGCGATAAGCCCGTGGCCCGTGAAGATGCGCCGACGCTGATGAGCCATACCGGGTCGGACCGGGCGGTTACTCCGTCCACGGATCGTCCCCGGGTGCTGGTGATCGCCAACCAGAAGGGTGGCGTGGGCAAGACCACGACCGCCATCAATCTCGGCACCGCGCTGGCCGCCGTTGGCGAGCGTGTACTGGTGGTCGATCTCGATCCGCAGGGCAATGCGAGCACCGGTCTCGGCATCGGGCGTGGCGAGCGCAAGGTTTCTTCCTACGAGTTGCTGATCGGCTCGGCGCTGGCGGAGGATTCCATCGTGCCGACCAAGGTGCCCGGTCTCGACATCATTCCGTCGACCATGGATCTGCTGGGCGCCGAGCTCGAGCTGGCGACCGTGCAGCGCCGCTCGCACCGTTTGCGCGACGCCTTGCTGCGTATGCTTCGCCACGGAAAGGTGCGCGAAGGCAGCGAGGCGGAGATGAAAACCACCTCGCGTCCCTACTCTTATATATTGGTGGATTGCCCACCCTCGCTGAACCTGCTCACCATCAATGCGATGGTTGCGGCCGATGCGGTGCTGGTTCCGCTGCAATGCGAGTTCTTCGCGCTGGAAGGTCTGAGCCAGTTGCTGCGCACGGTGGAGCGGGTGAAGACCAGCCTTAACCCGCGGCTGGAAATCCAGGGCGTTATCCTGACCATGTTCGATCAGCGCAACAAGCTGTCGGAGCAGGTGCAGGCGGATGTGCGCAGTTATCTTGGCGAGAAGGTCTATCGCACGGTGATCCCGCGCAATGTGCGCATTTCGGAAGCGCCCTCCTATGGCAAGCCGGCGCTTGTTTACGACCATCGCTGCGCGGGCAGCAAGGCTTACATGAAGCTTGCCGCGGAGATGATCCAGCGCGAGCGAATTTTGCGGAAAAATGCGGCGGCTTAGCCGAATCTCCGTGTGCGGACAATAGGTCCGCGATGAATTTTAAGGTTGGATCTAAAGACTCTTAACAAAACACTACAAGTCTCTGATCTGACTTTCGAATCCGGTCATACCGGGTAGTGATGAATGTTTTCGGACCATAATTCGGCCAGCTATTCCGCGGTTTATGGTCAACTATTCCGGCCATACCGCATATGGCATCGGGCCCCGCGCAGGGAAACCTCGCGGCGGGATTGGAGAGGGAAGACGAGATGGCTGAAGAAGCACCGAGCAGGCTTGGGCGCGGTCTGGCTGCGCTGATCGGCGACGATACCGCTTTTGCGCTGGGCGATGCCGAGGCGCCGAAGCCGACCGGTATTCGCGAAGTGCCGATCACCTCGCTGCGCGCGAACCCGTTTCAGCCTCGCCATCGTTTCCGCGAGGAAGATCTCGCCGACCTCTCGAACTCGATCCGCGAGAAGGGCATTTTGCAGCCCATCGTAGTGCGGACGCTGCCGGGTGACCTTCATGGCTTCGACCACGGCCAGCCCT
>CAYSVF010000037.1:0-12589 GCA_964434415.1 uncultured Parvibaculum sp. | reverse complement strand
GTGCTGGACAGCGAAGGCTTTTCAGGCTGGCTCGCGCAAATGCACGCGGCACCGCAGAAACTGGATGAAGCACGGTATGCGCAACTTGCGAAGAAAGGCACCTCCGACGCGCCGCAGCGTTTCTCCGCCGTGCCGCACGACCTCTTCGCCCGTCTCATGGCGCGCTACCACACCGCGCCGATCGAAACGTCCGCTCAGGAGAACAGCCGCTAGATGCTCGGAAAACTCACACTGGAGGCCTTGCCGACCTACAGTGCCGTCGCACTGGGCGGCGCGCTCATCGAAGTGGCCGGCGTGCTGCTCATCCTCGGTCTCATCACATGGCTCGGCAAATGGCGCTATGTCTGGACCGAATGGCTGACCAGCGTCGACCACAAGCGTATAGGCATCATGTATATCGTGCTGGCGCTGGCCATGCTGTTTCGCGGCTTTGCCGACGCCTTCATGATGCGCACGCAGCAGGCCATGGCGCTCGACGGCGGCGGCTATCTGCCGCCCGACCATTTCAACCAAATTTTCTCCGCCCATGGCACGATCATGATCTTCTTCATGGCGATGCCCTTCCTGACGGGTCTCATCAATTTTGCCGTCCCCCAGCAAATCGGCGCACGCGACGTTTCGTTTCCCTTCCTGAATTCCGTAAGCCTCTGGCTCACCGCGGCAGGCGCCGGCCTGGTTCTCGCCTCGCTGGTGATCGGCCGTTTTTCGACCGCCGGCTGGAGCGCCTACCCGCCCTATGCGGAACTCGCCGCGAGCCCCGGGACGGGAACGGACTACTGGATATGGGCGATCCTGATAAGCGGCATCGGCAGTACGCTTACCGGGATCAATTTCGTCGTCACCATCGTGAAACGCCGCGCGCCGGGCATGACGTTCATGCGCATGCCGCTCTTCACCTGGACGGCCTTCGTGACCGCGCTGCTCATGGTCTTCGCCTTTCCGGGCGTCACCTTGGCCGCAACGCTCCTGGCCCTCGACCGCTATCTCGGCATGCATTTCTTCACCAGCGCCGCCGGCGGCAATCCGATGAACTACATCAACCTCTTCTGGCTATGGGGTCACCCGGAAGTCTATATCCTCATCCTCCCCGCCTTCGGCATCTTCTCCGAAGTCGTCTCGACCTTTTCCGGCAAGCGCCTTTTCGGCTACACCTCGCTCGTCTATGCGACTTTGGTGATCGGCATTCTTTCCTTCACCGTCTGGCTGCACCACTTCTTCACCATGGGCGCCAGCCCGAATGTGAACGCCGCTTTCGGCATCGCCACCATGATCATCGCCGTCCCCACAGGCGTGAAGGTCTATGACTGGCTCTTCACCATGTTCCGCGGCCATGTGAGGCTGACCTCGCATATGTGCTGGACGCTCGGCTTCATCGTCACTTTCGTCATCGGCGGCATGACGGGCGTGCTGCTCGCGATCCCTCCGGTCGACTTCGTCATGCACAACTCCACCTTCCTGGTGGCGCATTTCCACAACATGCTGATACCCGGCGCGCTGTTCGGCTATCTGGCGGGCTATGAATTCTGGTTCCCCAAGGCCTTCGGCTTCCGCCTCGACGACAAATGGGGCAAACGCGCCTTCTGGGCCTGGATCACGGGGTTCTATCTCGCCTTCATGCCGCTCTATGTACTCGGCCTGATGGGCATGCCGCGCCGTATG
Source organism: uncultured Parvibaculum sp. (assembly GCA_964434415.1). GTDB lineage: Bacteria > Pseudomonadota > Alphaproteobacteria > Parvibaculales > Parvibaculaceae > Parvibaculum. The sequence goes on along the minus strand of CAYSVF010000037.1, from coordinate 10,930 downwards.
GACCACTACCAGAATGCCGCCTGGCAGCCCTGGCTCATCGCCGCGGAAGCGGGCGCGGTCCTGATTGCGCTGGGTCTCCTGTTTCTCGTCGTGCAGCTCGTCGTCAGCATCCGCAACCGGGAGGCACTTGCCGACCGGACGGGCGATCCCTGGGGCGGCCGCACGATGGAATGGATGACCGCTTCGCCGCCCGCACCCTACAATTTTGCCGTGACACCGACCGTGCACGACCGGGAGGAACTCGCCTGGCGAAAGGACCACCCGGACGAATTCGAAAAACCCGCCTCTTTCGACCCGATCCACCTGCCCGACAACACGAAATCGGGCGTCCTCATCGGCGCCGCGGCCTTCGCCTTCGGGTTCGGCATGATCTGGCACATCTGGTGGCTCGCCATCCTCTCCCTCGTCGCGATCCTCGGCGCGGTGATCGCCAAGGGGACGGTCGGCGAAGGCGAGACCACCCTGTCGCCCGACCGCATTGCCGCCCATGAGCATCGTGGCAGCGGTCCGTTTCTCGGACTGAAGCCCGCGGACGCGAAATCGGGAGCGGCATGATGAACGGACAGGAAACCGCGGAACGGACCGAAGTCCTAAAGGAGCGCGAATTCGGCTTCTGGCTCTATCTGATGAGCGACGCCATCATATTCGCGCTGCTCTTCGCCACCTATGCCGCCATGCGGCAGGCGACCGCCGGCGGCCCCGGCCCCGGCGCGATCTTCGACATCGCCAAAACCGCCATCGAAACGGCGCTCCTGCTCCTCGCCAGCGTCTCCTTCGGCATGGCGAGCGTCGCCCTCAGCGATGACAGACGCAATGCGGTGCTCTTCTGGCTTGCCGTATCCTTCGCGCTCGGCGCGGGGTTTGTGGGAATGGAGATCGGCGAATTTTCCGGCTTCCTCGCGGAGGGCGCGCCTCCCACGCGCTCCGGCTATCTTTCCGCCCTCTTTGTCCTTGTCGGCACGCATGGCCTGCATGTGACCGCGGGCCTGTGCTGGATCGCCGTCACCGCCGTCCAGCTTGTCTGGCAGGGAACCGGATCGCGCGTCGCCTCGCGCTTTCATCGCCTCGGTATGTTCTGGCACTTCCTCGACATCGTCTGGATCGGCATCTTCTCCATCGTCTACCTGCCGGGAGTCCTGCAATGACCGACCTCTCCCCCAATGCGCGCCGGCTGCGCAACGACTATCTGAAGGGCTTTGCGGTCGCGGTCGTTCTCACCGCCATCCCCTTCGCGCTGGCGGCGACGGAAACGCTCGGGCAAACGACGACGCTGCTCGTCATCGCCGTGCTCGGGATCGTCCAGATCCTCGTCCACCTCGTCTTCTTCCTGCATCTCGATTTGCGGAAGGTATCGGACGAACGGATCGCGGTGCTGGCCTTCACCGCGGTGCTCATCTTCCTGATGGTGGGAGGCTCGCTCTGGATCATGTTCGACCTGAACGCGCGCATGATGTGACGCACGCCCCGTTGCGGAACGGTACGAAGAAGGCCGAAAGGGCCGGAAACGGGAAGGAGGGGCAATGGTGGGCGTGACAGGGATTGAACCTGTGACCCCTTCGATGTCAACGAAGTGCTCTCCCGCTGAGCTACACGCCCATTGCCATTGGCGGAGACCGACCGGGCAAGGATATGCCGATCCGTCGAGAGGCGCATCGTATATCTAGGATTTGAGCCCCTGACAAGTCTCCGAACGCGAACTCTCAGGCCGCGGCCATCATCCGGTCGACTTCCGCCACGAGTTCGCGCAGATGGAACGGCTTGGAGAGCACTTTCGCCTCATCCGGCGCCGGCTGGTCGGAGCTGAGCGCCACGGCGGCAAATCCGGTGATGAACATGATCTTGAGCGTGGGATCGATCTCGGCGGCATGCCGGGCAAGCTCGATGCCATCCATTTCAGGCATCACGATATCGGTCAGCAGAATATCGAAGATATCGCCCTTGAGCCGATCATGCGCCTCGCCGCCCATGCCATAGGCGGCCACCTCGTGACCGGCATTTTCCAGCGCCCGCGCAAGAAAGCGGCGCATGGATTCATCGTCTTCCGCAAGGAGAATGCGTGCCATCAGCCCAACCCACCTTTTATAGGGGCCAATCTGTTCATAGGGCCCCACCCCGACTTTCGACTGTCCATTTGCCCAACGGAAAGCCTTGCCCGGTATCAGCATACAATAGGGAGCGGCCGGTAAACAGCTCATGAACATGCGCCCTCTAGAGGTCGCATCCTGCGGTGCACATGCTATGCTTGGCTTTCGCGGGCAGGCGCAAGGCGAGCCGACAGGCCGAAAGGCTGCCGACCCCCGCTTCGCAGTCACCTAAAATCGACCTCGCACGCCCGCTCATGGATCTCGCAACCGACAAATCCTCGAAAAATCCGGATGAAAATTCGGCGGAAGAGCTCACCGAAGGCCGGATCGCAAGCGATGACGAGCTGCGAGACGAGCTTTACGCACGCCCCTTCGCCGTGGAGCGGCCCGCGCGCCTGACGCTGCCTTTCGTCTTTTCCTCGCCCCATAGCGGCCGGCTCTATCCGCGCGAATTCGTGGCGGCCTCGCAGCTCGACCCGCTGGCGCTGCGCCGCTCCGAAGACAGCTTCGTCGAGGAAATATTCGGTGACGTACCGGATCTCGGCGCCCCGCTCGTCCATGCCCGCTTTCCCCGCGCCTATCTGGACGCGAATCGCGAGCCCTATGAACTCGACCCCGCCATGTTCGACGGCCCCTTGCCGCCGCATGTGAACACGCGCTCGATCCGCGTCGCGGGCGGGCTCGGCACCATCGCGCGGGTCGTCTCCGACGCAGCCGAGATCTATCGTGCGCCCCTGAGCTATGCGGAAGCCGAAAGGCGGATCCGTGCGCTCTACATGCCCTTCCACGACGCGCTGCGTCAGCATCTGGACGATGCGCGGCAGCGCTTCGGCTGCGCGGTGCTGATCGACTGCCATTCCATGCCCTCCGTGGGCGGGCCCGGCGACGACGACACAGGCGCCGACCGGCCCGACATCGTGCTCGGAGACCGCTACGGCACCTCCTGCGCCCGCGAAATTACCATGAAGGCCGAAAAGACCCTCTCCCGGCTCGGCTATTCGGTGGCCAGAAACAACCCCTATGCCGGCGGCTTCAACACCGAGCATTACGGCCAGCCCCAGCATGGCCTTCATGCGCTCCAGATCGAGATCAACAGGGCGCTCTATATGAATGAGGAAAAGCTGGAACGCCGCGCGGGACTGCAGCGCCTGCGCCGCGACATGACAAGCTTTGCCGCCGAAATGGCCACGCTCGACCTGAGTGGACTCGGCCCGCGTCTCCGCGTCGGTCCGATCTGAGCGGCCTCCGAGAGAATCGCTTCCAAATCTCCCTTCCGATCCGCCCCGCCAAAGCGGTCGGCACAAAAAAAGGGGCCCTGCCGAAGCAGGGCCCAAGTCTAGGGAGGAAACGCCCAGGAAGGGCTGCGGCCTTGGGAGCTACGCTCTACCAATGCCGCGATGCACAATATGACATTGCACCGCACACAAAGCAAGCCCGATTTGCAGAAAAATCAACCTGCATGGCACGGGAAAGATAAAATAAGCCATTGTCATAAAAGGGATTTCTTATAAGGCTCAGAAAATAGGTGCGGTGCACAAATAAAAATTTCCACCCATTCCCGAATGTGCAGGCGATTCCGCCTTCAAAGCTTCCTTAACCCTGGCCGGTCATTCTGTCGGCTGGAAGGGCTGACGATGGCGTGCCCCCCGGACATTTCCGGGATCGGGCACACCGCCAAAAGGGTTGAGGCATGAAAACGAGCGGGGCCGCCAGAGCAACGGCATGGCGCAACAGGGGCAAGACGGGCGCGGCAATCGCCGCCTGCCTGGTTGTCGCCCTGTTCATGCCGGGACGCGCCGTTGCCGGGCCGGACAGCTCATTGACGCTGGGCCTGCGCGGCGTCAACGCGCCGATTTCCACCAGCGCCATCAGCGATCCGTGGAATATCTGCGAACGCGAGGCCATCCGCCGGGAACTGGCCGACGGCCTGCCGCGCGCGATCGTCGCCGCCGTCGCCATGGCGGAATCCGGCCGCTACAACCGCGCGGCCCGTACCCGCCGCGCCTGGCCCTGGACGATCAACGCGCAGGGCCGGCCCTATTATTTCGACACCAAGGCCGAAGCCGTCCGCTTTACCCGGAACCTGCTGAAAAACGGGATACGCTCCATCGATGTGGGCTGCATGCAGGTGAACCTGCGCTATCACCCCGATGCCTTCGAAAATCTGCAGGCCGCCTTCGACCCGGCCACCAATGTGGCCTATGCGGCGGAATTTCTTCTTCGCTTGCACAGCAGGCTCGGCACATGGCCCGACGCCGTTTCGCACTATCATTCCGGCGAGCCCAGCCGCCACCGCCCCTATTTCCGCCGGGTGATCGGCATCTGGAAAAAGGAGCGCGCGCGCCTTGCCGATGCGCTCTACACCTCGTCGACCCATGATGTCGCCACCGTCCAGAAGGCCGCGGCACCTGCCGTCGCAGCCACGACGGCGGCAGCGGATACCCACCCCGCCCCCGCGGTGCTGGATATCGACGATCGGGTCGAACTCTCAGCACCCGCATCGACGGTCCTGCGGCTCTCTCTGCCCGTGGGCCTTTTTGCGAATGACAGGATGGCCGAAGCGCCGCCGCCCGCCATCCTGGGCCACGAGGCCAAGGAAATTCCTACGCGGCTCGCAGACGCAGGCACGCTTCAATAATCGGTTCAGTATCCGCCTTCTCCGTCGCGGCCGTGAAGAAACGGTGATCCGGGCATGATCTGGTCGGATCCGGACAGTGCGGTGCGCATGGGCGCGCGCCGCCGGCACGAAAGGCCGCCATCCCCGATTGCGGGGGGCGTGGAGGGGGAAACGGATTATGCAGGTTCTGGGAAACATCCTGGGCGATCTCGCGAGCGGCTTTCTGTCGCTCGCCGATAGCGACAATTTCATCTGGAAGACGGTCGACCTTCTTTCCGCGCTGTTCGTCGTCGCGGTCGGGCTCGCTTTTCTGGCCGTCATCGTGGTCTATGTCATCGACCGCACGCAGACGACCCATGCCATCCGCCGCAACTATCCCGTAATCGGCCGCCTGCGCTACGTCTTCGAGGCGCTGGGGGAATATTTCCGGCAATATTTCTTTGCCATGGACCGCGAGGAACTGCCCTTCAACCGGGCGCAGAGGAGCTGGGTCTACCGCGCCGCGAAGGGCGTCGACACCACCGTCGCCTTCGGTTCAAGCCGCGACATAAGACCCGCCGGCACGATCAATTTCGTCAACACGCCCTTCCCCACGCTTGACCAAAACGCCGCCGACACCGCCTTTGCCGAAGTCGGCCCTTTCTGCCGTCATCCCTACCGCACCGCCTCCATCTTCAACATTTCCGGCATGAGCTTCGGCGCCATCTCCAAACCCGCCATCCGCGCGCTTTCCCGGGGCGCAAAAAAGGCCGGCATCTGGATGAATACCGGCGAAGGCGGCCTGTCCCCCTACCATCTGGAGGGCGGAGCCGACATCGTCTTCCAGATCGGCACCGCCAAATATGGCTGCCGCGATGAGGCCGGAGCGATCAGCGACACCCGGCTCGCGGAAATCGCCGCGCACGATCAGGTGAAGATGTTCGAGATCAAGCTCAGCCAGGGCGCCAAGCCCGGCAAGGGCGGCATGCTGCCCAAGGAGAAGATCTCCCGCGAAGTCTCGATCATTCGCGGCATTCCCCAGGGCGAGGATTCGATCAGCCCCAACCGCCACCCGGAGATTTCTACCATCGGCGACCTGCTGGACATGGTGGAACATGTGCGCGAGGTGACCGGCAAGCCGACCGGCTTCAAGATGGTGATCGGCGCCTATGGCTGGCTGGACGAGTTCTGCGAGGAAATCCAGCGGCGCGGCGTGGAGCGCGCGCCCGACTTCATCACCGTGGACAGCGCCGATGGCGGCACGGGCGCGGCGCCCATGCCGCTGATCGACTATGTGGGCCTGCCCATCTGGGAAAGCCTGCCCATGCTTTGCGATATCCTCGCCCGCCACGGCCTGAAGAAACGCATCCGCGTCATTGCAAGCGGCAAGCTCATCAACCCGGCCGAAGTCGCCTGGGCGCTTTGCGTCGGCGCCGATTTCGTCACCTCCGCGCGCGGCTTCATGTTTGCGCTGGGATGCATCCAGTCCCTTCAGTGCAACAAGAACACCTGCCCCACCGGCATTGCGACCCACAAGAAGAAGCTGCAACGGGGCCTCGACGTGACCGATAAATCGGAACGCGTGCGCCGTTATGCCGAGCGCGTATCACATGAGGTCTGCATGATCGCGCATAGCTGCGGCTGCGACGAACCGCGCAAGCTGACCCGCGAGCAGGCCCGCATCATGGGCCCGAGCGGCGTATCCGTGTCGCTGGCGGAATATTACGAGCGCTGGTCGGCACCCCACTCGATCCATGCGCTGAACGGGATCGAGCGCCCGAAATTCGAGCATGCCGGATTGCAGCGCTCGGGCATCTCCACAGGGACCGCCGCCGACTGATCCTCAGCGCGACGGCACGACCATCCGGAGGAAATGAACGCCCATCGAAATGGTCTGGGGAAGCGCGCCCCGCGCATCGCCATCCACCTCCACCGCCAACCCTTCCGGCGAGAGGGCCTCGATCCGCCGCGGATGCATGACCTCGACATCCTTGAGCCGGTGCACCCGGCCAAGCCCCAGCGCAGCAAAATATCGGGCAAAGGCCAATCGGCTACCGGACTTGAAAAGCGTCAGCGTAAGCCCGGGGTCTTCGATATGCGCATCGGGTGCCAGCACGAACGGCCCGGCGAAATGACGCGCATTGCTGACGACCGCCCAGGCGCAGCGTTTCTCCTGCCCGTCCACTCGCAGCACGATGTCGCGGGCCGGACCGGCAAACCAGAGCTTCAATCCCGACCAGACGAAAGCGGCCTTGCCGAAGACACGCTTCATCCGCGCGTCGATGTCATGCACGACTTCGCCGTCGAAGCCGATCCCCACCATGAGAAGGAAAATGCGGTCATCCACCAGCCCCGTGCCGATAAGCTGCGCGGGCCCGGAAAGAAGCATATCCGCGATGTCGCCCTCGCGCATCCTGAGGCCCAGTTCGATGGCAAGGACGTTTGCCGTGCCCAGTGGAATGATACCGAGCGGCGTGCTTTGCCCGAGCAGGCCCCGCGCGACTTCATTGATCGTGCCGTCGCCGCCCGCGGCCACGATCACATCGGCGATACCGTGGCGCGAGGCGGCCGCCGCCAGTTCCGTCGCATGGCCCGGCCCTTTGGTTTCGTCCAGCGTGATCTCGACGCCCGCCCGGTTGAGGCGCTTGATGACACGTTCCAGAAGGTCCCTTTTGCGGGCACCCGCCATCGGGTTGAAGATAATGTGAGCCGAACGGCGTAGCGCCAAACCGGACCTCCCCAGAACGAAACCGAAGTCGTAAAAACGTCACATACCCGTCATCTAACCGTATCCGCGTACACGGATTATCCCGCCAACCGGATCCGGCGAATCGCTTATATCGCGTAACGACCCGATAAGCGAGCGGATTGATCCGTAGGCGAACCAAGGCCAGAAATCGAAACGAGGCCGACAGTCCGCCGAAGTCGCGCAACTGTGAGACAGATGGTTACATGACCCTGCTGGACACGGCTTTCAACAGCCTCGGCACTTTGGCCACCCGCAAGTCGAACGAACCGCTCCCTGTCGCCAATGCCCGCACTGGCACGGAAGAAAGCGCGCCCGCCGCGGCGCCACGGTCCGGACGTTCCCGCTCCCGCCGCAACAATCTCGATGAAAGGCTGACCGGTCCGCGCCCGAAGAACCCCACGCGCCACCGCACGCTCTTCATTTCCGACACCCATCTCGGCACACCGGGCTGCAAGGCGGATCTCCTGCTCGACTTCCTGCGCCACAACGAAGCCGAGACCGTTTACCTCGTCGGCGACATCATCGACGGATGGCGCCTGAAACGCTCCTGGTACTGGTCGGCCGGCCATAACGCCGTCGTTCAGGAAATCCTGCGCATGGCCCGCAAGGGCACCAATGTCGTCTATGTGCCCGGTAATCACGATGAGGCCTTGCGCGACTATGCAGGCGTCAATCTCGGCGGCGTCGACGTAACCGGCGAAGCCATTCACGAGACCGCCGACGGCCGCCAGTTCCTCGTGCTGCATGGCGACCAGTTCGACAGCGTGGTGCGCTATGCCAAATGGCTCGCCCATCTCGGCGACTATGCCTACAACATCGCGCTTCAACTCAACAATTGGCTGCATGAAGTCCGCCGCGTCTTCGGCATGCCCTACTGGTCGCTCTCTTCCTATCTGAAGAACAAGGTCAAGAACGCCGTCGAATACATCTCGAACTATGAGGAAGCGGTGGCCCGTTCCGCGCGCGAACGCGGTGTCGACGGCGTGATCTGCGGCCATATCCACCACGCCGAAATCCGCGAGATGGACGGCGTCCTTTACTGCAATGACGGCGACTGGGTGGAAAGCTGCACCGCGCTCGCGGAAGACGATGAAGGCCGGCTCCGGCTCATCACCTGGACACTCTTTTCCTGGGAACGCGACGAAGCCGACGGCGAAAACGGCACGCGTCCGGTCCTGACGGCGGCTTGATGGCTTCAGTCAACACGCTCACGCAGCGCCCCAGGAGAATGCGCCGTGCGCGCAAACTTCTGAACCGGCTTCGCGGACGCCCTCTTCCCCGAGACGTCGGACGCTTCTCCGAGAAACTGAAGGTCGTGATCGTCAGCGACGCCGCCCCTCCGCAGGTGAACGGTGTCGTGCGCACACTTCAGCAATTGCGCGAGAGCCTGACCGATATGGGCCATGACGTGGTGATGATCACGCCCAATGATTTCATCACCGTCCCCATGCCGACCTACCCTGAAATCCGGCTGGCGGTGTTTCCCTGGCGCAAGGTGGCTCGTCTCATCAAGGAGGCGAACCCCAATGCGATCCACATCGCGACCGAAGGGCCGCTGGGTCTTGCAGCCCGCAGCTTCTGCGTCAATCGGGGCATTCCTTTTTCGACCTCGTTTCACACCCGCTTTGCCGAATATCTGACCGCGCGCACCGGCGTACCGCTTTCATGGGGCTATCGTTTCCTGCGCTGGTTCCACCGCCCGGCCACCGCCCTCATGGTTGCGACCCCCTCGCTCCAGCGCGAACTGGAAGAGCGCGGCTTCGGCTCGCCTGTCATCTGGTCGCGCGGCGTCGATCTCGACCGCTATCAGGTAAGGCCCGATCTCCATGGCGAACATTATCTGGGGATCGAACGGCCCGTCTGGCTCAATGTCGGGCGTGTTGCAGTGGAAAAGAATATCGAGGCCTTCCTCGCCCTCGATCTGCCCGGCACGAAAATGGTCGTGGGCGACGGACCGCTGCTCGACACGCTGAAACGCCGCCATCCGGAAGCGACCTTCACTGGCGCGCTTTTCGGCGACGATCTCGCCGAGGCCTATGCGGCGGCGGATTGTTTCGTTTTCCCCAGCCGCACGGACACATTCGGCCTCGTGCTGATCGAGGCGCTGGCCTCAGGCACGCCGGTTGCCGCCTATCCGGTACAGGGCCCGGCCGATGTGATCGGCGCGGCCCCTGTCGGCTGTCTCGACCAGGATCTTGCGGTGGCCTGCCGCGCTGCGCTCGGCACCCCGCGCGAACGCTGTCGCGATTACGCGCTCGGCTTCTCCTGGGAGGCCTGCGCCCGCCAGTTCATCACCAATCTGGCTCTGGAAGAGGCGATTGCAGAGGAATGCGACGCCGTTTCCGAGGGAACCGCCTGAAGACTTGTCCCGGCGCCGCTGTCCAAGAACCCCGGTCGGGGATGCGCTCTCTGGGACACACTGTTTCACCTGCGACACTTTCGCAATTAGCCTCGCATCCCTATCTTCTACGGGTCGCCCCCCAACGAAGAGGCTCCCTCATGAAATGGTTCTTACCGGCCTTTGCCGCCTTCCTCCTCGCCGCCGCCGCCACCGCGAGCCCGGCGCTGTCCGATCCCTATACAATCGACGCCGGCCATACCCATGTCGGCTTCAAAGTGAGCCATCTCGGCTTTTCCGACACCTATGGCACTTTCAATAATGTCGCCGGTACCTTCGACCTCGATCAGGACAATCCCGAGAAGAGCAGCGTCGACATCGACATCAAGACCGCCAGCATCGACACCAATCACGAAAAGCGCGACGAGCACCTGCGCGGGCCGGACTTTTTCGACGTAGGGAAATATCCGGACATCACCTTCAAATCGACGAAGGTCGAACGCACCGGGGACAAGACGGCGAAAGTAACGGGCGACCTCACCATGCTCGGCGTCACCAAGCCGGTGACGCTCGATGTCACCCTGCTCGCCGCGGGCCCCTATCCGATGGACAAAAGCGTAACGGCCGCGGGCTTCAACGCCACAGCGAAGATCAAGCGCTCCGATTTCGGCATGACGGCCTATGTGCCCATGATCAGCGACGAAGTCGACATCACGATCTCCACCGAAGCCCGTAAACAATAGCCCTCACGGCACGAGGACAACCGCCTTGCCGCGCGCCTTGCGTTCCATCACATGGGCGATCGCGGCGGGCGTCTCCTCCAACGTGAAACGGTCGGAGACATAAGGCCGGATACGGCCTTCGACATACCATCCCGCCAGTTCCGAAAAGGCCTCGCGCGTCACCGCCGGGGCCTTTTCCAGATAGGCGCCGAAATTGAACCCGATCGCATCGACATTCTTGACCATCAGATGATTGGCCGGGATCTGCGGCACGCGTCCGCCCGCAAAACCGATTACGATCAGCCGCCCCTCAAACGCAATGGCCCTGAGGGAGGCATCGAACACATCCCCGCCGACCGGATCGTAGATCACGTCGGCGCCCTTGCCGCCGGTCAGCCCCTTGATGCGCTCGCGCAAATCCTCCGTCGATGAATCGATGAG
>CAYSVF010000036.1:0-12647 GCA_964434415.1 uncultured Parvibaculum sp. | reverse complement strand
GTCCACACTTGCCGAAGCCAGGTGCCGGACTGCCCGGCTTCGGCAAGTGTGGACACCCGCGCACTTTCGGCAACATTGAGATGTTCGCCCGACGTCTCGACCTCACCGCCCTTCGCGCCCGCGCCGCCTTCCGCCTTGATCGTGCCGGAGAAACCCGTCGTTCCCATGGCGATGATGGACACGTCGCCACCGTTTCGGCCCGGTTTGGCCGCTGAGGCATCGATGCCCCCCGACATGTCGATATTGGCGCCGCGTACCGACACAGCACCGCCCGAGCCGTCCGCATCGGTGGCGGCGAGCTTGCCGGACACCGAAACATCGCCTCCGGCGGTGAGCAGGACGCGGCCGTCCTTCATTGCACTGCCGGTGGCCCGGATCACGCCGTCGGTATTGCCAGCCAGCGCATAGACATTGCCGTTCGCGGCGGCGAGTTCGGCCTGCGCCGCCGTGACCGCGCCCTCATTCGTGACATCGCCTTCGCCTGCGCTTCCCTGAATGTAGATCCGCCGGTCGCCCCCGACTGGCTGCAAAACGACATCATTGCCTGCCGCCATGGCGGCCGTGCCCTCCGGCGCGTCGATACTGCCGCTATTCGTGACGTTGCGCCCGATCAGCACCGCGTCGCCGCCTTCCGCGCGGATGGTGCCCTGATTAACGACGTCGCCCGCGGAAGCGCCGGAGAATCGGTCGGCGCCGCCGTTCAGGAAATCCTCATTGGAAATATCGCGCGTGGAGCCGACGAAGGACCCGCCGGTGACGACCCGACCGCCGGGACCGACAACAATGCCGTTGCGGTTGATGAGATAGGCGGACCCCGTGGCGCTGAGCAATCCATCGATGCGCGACAGGTCCGAACCGGTCACGCGATTGAGGGTGGCGCCGGAGCCATTATCGATGGTGACGCTGTGCCCTGAACCGATTGAAAAGGAATTCCAGTCGATAATGCCGGTGTTACCCGATTGACTGATCGCAAGTGCGTTGCCGTCCCCCGCAATCGAACCGGTGCCGGCCACGAAATGACCGCCAGCAGGTAACGCATCGGCCGCATACGCCGCCGACGCGGCGCCCTGCGCCAGCACCGCCCCCAACAGTACCGCACGGCAACGCCTGCACCGGAAGAAATACCCGCCCATGTTCCTTGCCCTTGCATCACTCACGACATTCGTGGACAAAAAGCAGAAGTTCAGCAAAGGAGCCAGATGACCGGGCTGTGTGAACAGGATTGAAGATTGGAAATTGCGAGCGAAATCAAAAACATGTCGTCGCCGGCCAGCCACTATTTTATTTCAGAATGCGAAATATTCGATCCGGGAATTTTGCAGCGACTCCCGGTGAACCAAGGCCAGAAAGGGCGTCAGACATAAGGTGCCGAGATGAATATCAGACAACTCGATCTCAATCTCCTTCTGATCTTCGACGCGATCTATCGCGAGAGAAGTATCAGCGGCGCGGCGCGCAAACTGAACCTGTCGCAGCCGACCGTCAGCAATGCTCTTTCGAGGTTGAGGCATTTCACCGACGACCAGCTCTTTTACCGCTCCGCGAATGCCATGCTGCCGACGCGCGCCGCGAATGCGCTGGCCGTGCCCATCAGCCATGCGCTGAACGCCGTGGAGATCGGGTTTTCAACGATGAGGGATTTCGATCCGAAGACATCGGAGCGGACCTTCAGCCTCGGCATCAACGATCACATGCGACTCATGCTTATTCCGGCACTCGCCAATGTGGTGGAACGCGAGGCGCCGAATATCGTGCTCGATTTTCAGCACGAAATAAAAAATCCACCGCGAATGATCGAGGACATCCGACGGGGTGAGATAGACCTCACCATCCTGCCGGCGCATGTGCACGGAAATGATGAGGACATTTCCATGGAGGTCCTGTACGGCGACAGGCTCATTTTCGCTGCACGCATGGGTCATCCGGCGGCGGGAAAGCAACTCGACGACAACGATCTGGCCTCACTCAAATTCGTGACGACCGCCGTGGCTCCCGCCATCAGACCAATTGTCGAGGCTGAATTTTCGAAACGCGGCATCCAGCGCAAGGTCAGCTGCATCATGCCCGATACGATTACCACTCCCGCCATCATCGAAATGACGGACAATGTGGCGATCATGGGCGGCCACGACTTCCGGCGCCACCAGCAGGAATATGCAATCACGCAGCTTCACCTGCCGTTCGAACTTCCGGAAGTTTATGGTGCGCTCTTCTGGTCGAAATCCATGGACGACGATACCGGTCATCGCTGGCTGCGCGAGCAGGTAGCCCAGATCATGAAGGCCGCCATTTCGGTGAACGCTCCAGAGGGCTAGCAGGTGCCGAATTTGCCCGGAATGCGATGCCAGGGGCGGCTCGCTTACCCCGCCTGACCGCTCGAGGTCGTGTAGCCGTCGTCCCCAAGAGGCCCCAACACCAAAACTTTCGCAAATATTTTTCACGCGCTTTGACGTATTGCCGTGTTCAGCGACGCGGGTTGGCCGTTCCCAGCAGGTTCTGTTTCGACCAGATCTGTTCCATGTGAGCGAGGCGGGCCACCACGCTTTCCCCCATGCGCTTCGCGACGGCATCCAGCAGATAGTTGAGCAGAGCCGTCAGCCCGGTCTTGCTGTCGAAAAGGCCGCAGGTCGCCTGGGATATGCGGAAATTCGTTTCGCTGCGGGCGGCGATAACATTATGCGGGCCATCCGTGATCGCAATTGTGTGGAGCCCCATTCCGCACACCATCTCGTGCACGTCCACCACCCAGCTTTCATTGCGCTGCGCATCCATGACCAGCAATACGTCATCGGGAGAGGCTTTGCCCAATTCGGTCGAGACACGAAAGGGCGACCCCTCCAGGCTATAAACGCGCGGGCGCACGATCCTCAGGAAATCATGGAAAGTTGTCGCAGGGCCCGCCCACTGCTCGCTCGACAGAATGAACACCCGCCGGTCGGTGTCCGCGAGAAGGTCCACCGCCCTTTCAAGGTCCGGCTCGCCGATCGCCGATAGCGTTTCCTTCACATTCAGCATTTCGATTTCGATCCAGGCGGCAAGGTCGTGACGTGCCGCCGGATCCCTGGCCCGCTTGTACGCAGACGATATCCGGTTCGACAATTCGTGCCGGATGCTGGCCTGCAGCCCGCTGAAACCTGGATATCCCAGTTTATCCGCGAAGCGGACGATGCTGGGCGCAGAGGTTTCGGCCTCCTGCGCCACGCTCGCAGCCGTCCCGAAGGCCACAAGCTCCGGATAGCTGCTGACAAGGCGCGCGATCCGCTGCTCGGTCGGCGTCAGCTTTGCCGAGAGCTGCTCAATCCGGTCAAAAATATTTTCTGTAACGTTCATTACATTCTTTCTCACTTCGTAATGATCATTATAGTTCGGTTCCTGGATCCGGCAAGTACGCGACAAAGGGGTACCGGCACGCATGAATGAAGACAGGATTGTCCGCATCGAACTGACCGAAGTCGCCATTCCTTTCAAAAAGGAAGTCCAGGAGGTCATGCAAGGCTCCGGCAACGGTCTGGGCATGGCCATTCCGGCCGAAGAGCCGTGGCTCGGGGGCGATTTCGTGATCTGCCGCCTCTTCAGCGCATCGGGCGCGACAGGCATGTCCGAGGCCTTTGTCTGGCTGCCGGAATCCGGCGTCTCTCCCGGCGGGATCATCGAGACTATTCGGAGCGACATGGCGCAGTTCGTACTCGGAGAATCCCCCTTCGATACCGAACGCCTGATGACGCGGCTGAACAACAACGTCACGCGTAACGAAATCGCCAAGGGTCTGCTCGACTCGGCCTGTTTCGAGTTGAAGGCGCAGCTGGCGGGACAGTCCGTGGCCAATCTTCTCGGCGGCGTTCAGAAGCGGGAACTGCCGCTTGCCGCCCTCATCCCTCTCCACAGCGACACATCGACCATGGTCTGGCTCGCTCAACACTGGCACGCGCAGGGAAGCCGCACCATTCGCGTGAAGCTCGGCGAAAGCATCGAGCGCGATGTGGAAATCATGAGCGCCATGCGCGACGCCCTTGGCAGCGAAGTGCGCCTGCGCGTCGATTACAATCAGGCTTATTCGGCATGGGACGCGATCGCGGCGATCAACGCCATCGAGCCCTTCTGCATCGAGGTTGCGGAGCAACCCACAAGCGCGTCGAACTATCTTGCCATGGCAGGGGTTCAGAAGCGTGTGAATGTGCCGCTCATGTCGCATGAAGGCTGTTTCTCGCTCAGCGAAATCCATCAGTTGCATGCATTGGGCGCCATCGGAGCCGTCGGCATCAATGCCGAGCGCCCCGGCGGCCTCAGCGCGGCTGTTCGCGCAATCCATTTCGCCGAACAAAACGGGCTGGGCGTGATCCTTCACAACCAGCCGGCCGGTCTCGGATCGGTGTGGCAGGCGCATCTCTGCGCTGCCTTCCACTCCTCGCTTCACTACGACATGGAGCTCTTCGGCCACGTGATGCTGGAGCACGACCTCCTCAAAACGCCTTTGAACTACAGCAACGGAACACTGACGCTGCCTGAAGGGCCGGGCTGGGGCGTGGAGCTCGATCTCGACGCGGTCGAGCACTATGCCGTGCGACCGAAAACCGTCATTGAGAAAACGGGGCACTGAGCCATGATCGACACCACCCTGATGGCCGACCGATATCGGCGCGCCCGCGAGCTCTTTCTGTCCAATGCCGACAAGGCGGGATGGGAAGCGCATAGCCTGCCTCATCCGCTGAAGGGGCCCGAAGGCATCGACCTTTATACTGACGTCATTCACGCGGGAAATCCGGACAGCGAAAACCTCCTGATGATTTCCTCAGGCACTCACGGCATCGAGGGCCATCTCGGCTCGGAGATCCAGAGCCGCCTGCTTGCTGAAAACGTGATCGCGCCGGACCGCTCGGACCGTCATGCCGTGATGGTGCATGCGGTCAACCCTTACGGCTTTGCCTGGCACCGGCGCGTCAATGAAGACAATATCGACCTCAACCGGAACTTTATCGACTTCGATGCGCCGCTCCCCGAAAACGAAGGGTATGAAGCATTTCGCGCGCTCCTCAATCCTGCGGAATGGGACGAAGGGTATGAGGAAAAGTTGAAGGCGGAAGCCGCTCTGGCGATTGAGCGAATGGGACTGGGCGCCCTCTTCAAGGCGGTCAGTGGCGGCCAGTATGAACACCCCTCCTGCATCCAGTATGGCGGCCAGGAGCCATGCTGGTCGCGACGCATGATGGAAGACGTCTGGGCGCAGGTCATGGCGAACAAGCGCCGCGCGACCCAGATCGACCTTCATACCGGCCTCGGATCTCCCGGCGAAGGCGTTCTGATGACCTATGGCAAGGAGGAACAGACGCGCATCAAGCGGGCCCGCGCCATGTGGCAGGATATTTTCGTCTCCCCGCCTGCGCAGACGGTCGATGTTCTCACCACGGGCGTGCTCGGACCGTATCTGGAGAAGATGTTCGCCGACCGGGATATCCTCGCCGTCGTGCTGGAATACGGCACGAAAGAGCCGGTCGACGTCCTGCATGCCATAGCCGCCGACAACTGGCTGCATCACCACGGGAAAGTCGACAGCGAACGGGGTGCGCTGATCAAGCAGCTCATGCTCGACGCCTTCTATCTGAGCGACACCGCTCTCCGCGAGAAGACCTATCAACGCGCCAGGGATGTTGTTGTCGCGGCCGAAAATGCCGGCTGATACATCATGCCCTGCTATCCATCCCTGCCGGCCCTGATCCGGGATGCAGCCCCGACTACGCCGCTTCTCTGTCTTTCGCCCCGTCGCGTCGCGGAACGGGTTCGTCTGTTCAAAGCGCATTTTCCGGGAGAGACGAGCTGGGCGGTAAAGTCCAATCCCCATCCCCGGGTGGTGCAGGCTATCGTCGATGCAGGTATCCGGACATTCGACGTGGCATCGCGCCAGGAAATCGACCTGATCCGGCATCATTGTCCGTCAGCCATGCTTCACTTCAATCATCCGGTGAAGACGCCGGACGATATCGCCTATGCCATTCATGCCGCCGGCATTCGCAGCTTCGTGATCGACAGCCTCGAGGAACTGGAAAAGATCGACATCACAGTCGACAGCATGGAGGCGGGCCAGCGCAGCGACATCACGCTGACGATCCGCTTTCGAAGCAAGAACGCGGCGGGGACGGGCAATTACAATTTCGACGAGAAATTCGGCATCCCGCCTCAAGAGGCCGCCGCGCTTTTGCAGCTGGCTGCGCATCGGGGATACCGGACGGGCCTCACCTTCCATCCCGGCTCCCAGAACCAGCGCCCGGAAAGCTATGCGCTGTCGATGGAGACGGCGCGCGACATTGCAGGACGGGCTTTCCCGCAAGGAGAGGCTGCGCTTGCCCATCTGAATATCGGCGGGGGATTCCCTTGCGCCTATCCGGGGGGCAACGGTCCCTCACTGCATTGCTACTTCAAGGCCATTTCTCAAGCGGCCCCGGATCTTGCCTGTCCGCTCATCTGCGAGCCCGGCCGCGCACTTGTTGCCGAAAGCACGAGCCTGCTGACCCGGATCATTCTCCGGCGCAGGGACGATTCCCGCCTCTACATCAATGACGGGATATACGGCTCGTTCATGGAAGCCGCCTTTGTCGATTTTCAACCGCCCGCGCGAGCCTATTCCGCCGACGGCGCAGCATTTCCCGAAGACGAGCCCCGCGAGGCGCTTCAGGTGTGGGGCGCGACCTGCGACAGCCTGGACCGGCTGCGGCAGCCCGTCTGCCTGCCATCTGCCATCCGCACCGGCGACTTCATCGAATTCGGGATGATGGGGGCCTACACCAACGCCACGGCAACCCGTTTCAACGGTATCGAACCGGCAGGCCTTGTGAGCGTCGAGGAAATAGCTCCCTGGTCGGCGGATGCGAAACACGCGTGAAATCAACCGATAAGGAGACGCTTCAGATGCCGCAACCGGACACCGGCGATACGAGTGAGGCGACCTTGTTGTTCAATGTCGAAATCCTGTCCATGGATGACGACCGGACGGTCGCCGAGGCTATGGTCCATCAGCACGGTATCATTCGCTTTGTCGGCGACGAAGCGGGTGCCAGGCACTGGCTGAACGAAGCGGGCCTTTCCGCCCGGGAGGTGGACGGCCAGGGAAACTGGGTCCTGCCGGGCTTCATCGACACGCATCTCCATCCCATCCTGCTCTCCATATTCGAGGTGAATGCGGATTTGAGCGCGGCCTCCTCAATCGACGACGTCACCTCCCTCATCGCCGACAAGGCTACCGCGCTCGAAGAAGGCGACTGGCTTCTGGGTCTGCAGCTCGACGAACAGCGCTTTTCGGAAACCGGATTGCCGGACCGGCATATCCTCGACCGGGTCTGTCCCGACAATCCTCTCGTCATCTTCTGCAGAGACGGACATAGCCTGATCGCGAACTCCGCCGCTTTGCACGTGGCAGACCTGGCGGACGCGCCAAAAGACATCGATGGCGGAACAATCGAAGTCGACGAGAAAGGCATGCCGACGGGTGTATGCCGCGAGGCGGCGACAGGCCTCGTCATGATGCATTTCAAGCCGCCGGGAGAAGCCCAGCTCAAAACGGCCACGCTACACGCCATTCGCAAGCTCCCCGCCCATGGGATCACCTCCATCGGTGCGATCCTGCAAACGGATGCAGAAGGGCCCAGCGGTGCAAGCGGCCAGCGCGAAAGCGCGCTGATGGCCGAGCTCGCGCCCGACCTGCCCCTTTCCATCTACAATATCTTCATCGGCACGAGCCCATCCGACACATTCCCGGACGGCTCATACGAACCGTCCGACGCCTTTGCCGATCTCAAATATCGCGCCTTCAAGATTTTTTCGGACGGCACGCTCGGCTCATGCACCGCCTGCATGCATCATGGCTTCTTCGACCATCCCGAACAGACCGGGTATCTGACGCTCGGACCCGACGAACTCTACCGGCGGATGGTCGAGGCGCATGGCGTGGGCCTTCAAATATGCATACACGCCATCGGCGACAAGGCGGTTACGACATGCCTCGATCTCTATGAGAAACTGCTCGGAGAATATCCGCGCAAGGACCATCGACACCGTATCGAACACGCCTCCGTCGTCACGTCGGGCGACATCGAACGCATGGCAAAACTCGGTATCGCACTGAGCTGCCAGCCTCTTTTCATACGCTCCGAAGCCGGCTGGCTACCGCAACGCCTCGGGCCGGACCGGGTGCCGATGACTTACCCGTTCCGCTCGTTCTTCGACGCAGGGATTCCCGTTGCCGGTTCGTCCGACGCTCCCATCGAGAGCACAAGCGTTCTCGCCGCCATCGAATGCTGCATTACGCGAGACGGCTTCTCGACCGAGCAGAAACTGAGCGTGGATCAGGCAATCGCCATGTATACGCGCAATGCGGCTTTCATCCAGTTTGAAGAGACGGAGAAGGGAACGCTCGAAGCGGGCAAGCGAGCCGATTTCGTCATGCTCGACAATAACCCGCATCGCGTCTCGCCCGAAGATATCGGGAAGATCGGTATTGTCAGAACTGTCCGCGGCGGAGAGATAACTTACGAATCTTAGCCAAGCCACCGCGCCACGCCTCAGGTAGTGCGCGGCCTATTGGTGCAGGCGTTGAATCTCGATCGGCATCTGCTTGAGCTGCCCCATGGCCCATTTCTCATACCAGTCGCAGTCGGCTTCCCTGAAACCGAACGAAAGCTCCTGACTGACCAGTGCGTCGAGCGTTTTCTCCGCCAGCATGAAGGCGAGGATCCGGCCGGGACAAATCTGTGCACCCGCGCCGAATGTGGAATGACCGCGCATCGGCCGATCGAGCCTGAACTGCTCCGGCTCAGGGAATGCTTTGGGGTCCAGATTACCTGCCCCCCAACACATCATGATCGTGGTCCCCTTCGGAATCCGCACGCCCTCGAAAACGATTTCCTCAAGCGCATATCGGTGCAGATGCAGAACCGGCGGCTCGAGGCGAAAGCCCTCGAAGGTGGCAGCCGGCAGCAGGGAACGATCGGCGCGAAGTCGGTCGAGGATACCGGGATGGCGGAGCATGGCGTAGACCACATTCGATGCGCCAAGAGCCGCTGTGTGGAAGGCATCGACGAGATTGGCCGCCAGATAGTCGCCCGCATCCCTGGGCACGATACCGGCTATGGCAGGATCGTCACTGAACTCAAGGCTCTTGATATCTTCCGCGATGGCATCGACAAGCGGAAAGCCGCCGGACGTGACGGCGCGGCGAACAGCCTGAACAACCGTTTTTCCATAGCCGTCGGCCCCCATATCGAAGACATGAACATCATGTTCGGTCGGTTCGATATTGAACATTCCGCTCATATCGCGAACGAATTCAACAAGCGCGACTTTCTCTTCTGCCGTCATCCCGATCAGGGCCGCCCAGAACCGGCATGTCAGCTCATCGCCAAACTGCCGTTGAAAATCGACCTCGCCCACACCGGTGATCTCAGCCAGTAGCTCCGCGATGATCGTCTCGGCCAGCGGCTCCAACGCCGCAACCGCCTTCGGGCTCAGTTGTTTGGTCAATATGCGCCGAGCGGGATCGTGCAGCGGCGCATTGGTAAAAAATACCTGATTGGCGAGGATCCGGACGAGGGCGCCGCCCGTTCCGGCGGGCGCTGCCGCTTCATCGCGCAAGGCTTCGAAGGATCCTGCGGAGAGCACGTCCGGTGACATATTTCCGGCTGCGGGCAGGGTTGCGAGTGTCCGCAGATGCTCAATGCGGAACACGACGATCTGGCCGTCAGGGGTTCGCAAGAACGGGACGTTCGGCAAGGCGAACAGTTTCCGGCATGTATCGCGGAAGCTGTCGCGTCCACTGAAAGAGCCGTAGGTCTCTACCAGGGGCAAGTCCGCTATTTCGAGAACACTCCCCTCGGGGTGACCTGCATGGTGCCTTGCATATTACGGTTCATCGGTGCGGGACATTGAAAACCTCATGTTAAACCATGCAAAACTCGAACGGGAACTCACCCGGGGCGGCGTTCCATCGCGGCCCCTGCTTCATCAATCACGCCACGCCTGCCAGGACCGGTAGTGATCGGCCAGCGTTTCTTCCGCGGGCCGATAGACGATTCCAAGCTCTTCAATGCTGCGATGATTATCGACGGTGAAGCGAATGCCGAGATGATGGCGGATATATTCCTGGGTCAGACCGAAAAACGGACCGACGAGGCGGATCACCCAATGCGGTAGCTGATAATGCGGCAGCAGATAGGGCTTGCGATGATATGGCCGGATCATCTTCGCCATATCGAAGAGAGAGATCATGTCCTTCTCGGCGAGGATATAGCGCCCGCTTGCTTTCTCGTTCAACGCGGCACGCATATGCGCGAGCGCGACGTCACGTACATCGACATAAGTGAAGGCGAAATCCGCCGCACCGTAAAAGAAGGCTCCTCTGAGCAATTCATCGAGCAAAAAGAGGCTGCCGGAGTCGGAGGAAGGCGTCAGTGCGGGCCCGAGGATAAGACCCGGATTGATGGCGACCATGGTCCAGCGCTTCTGACGGTCGCAGATTGCCCAGGCTTCCTTTTCAGCAACCACTTTGGAATAGTGATAGGGGTTATTTTCCACCGTACTCGTCGTATTGAAAAAGCGTTCCTGCAGGATATTGCCCTGCAATGTGGGTACGTCGATGTAGTCGCCGAATATTGCGCCGACCGTCGAGGTGAGGACGACACGCGAAACATTTTCACATTCATCGACGGTGCCGAGAACGTTCCGCGTTCCCTGAAGCGCAGGCTCGACGAGTTCACGCTGGCCATCCTTGATCTGCTCGGGAAGCAGGAATGGCGACGCCACGTGGAAGACCGTGTCGCAATCCCGCATTGCCTCTTTGAAGGACCCGGATTTCAAAAGGTCGGCTTCGAAAAGTTCGAGCTGTCCGGGGTATCGCTCCATCAATGCGGCGAGGCCGGAGAGCTTTTCACTCCTGGCAAGGCTGCGGACCGTCGTATTGACCCTGTAGCCTTCTTTCAGCAGCAGTTTGACGAGATGTCCCGCGACATAACCGCTCCCGCCCGTCACCAATGCCTTTTTCATGATCCTCTCCTACCTCGCATTGAGCGTTCCTGCCGCCTTCATGGAAAGCAGCTGCTCATGTTGAGTTCGATAATCGCTTTTGAGAATTCTCGCCGTCACGGGCTTCGGCAAAAGTCCGGCGAGTTTCACAAGCAGGCTCGTCGAGACCGGAAACGCATAATCCCAACGCTGTTGACGGATCGCCGTCAGCAAATGCTCGACTGCCAGGTCTTCGGAAATTTCCCGCGGCGCCGGCATACCGTCATTTGCCGTCGCTTCCGTTACGATGAGCCCGGGATAAATGGAGACGAAATGTATTCCCCGATCCCCAAACTCCACGCGGCAAGTATCGAAAAGAAGCCTCAGCGCTCCTTTGGCTGCCGAATAGGGACCCTGGAGCGGCACCCCGAGGAAACCGGCGAGCGAATTTGTGTGTGCGATCACCCCTCCCCGCTGCGCCGACATCTGATCGATCACGGGAAACAGGTAGTTTACAATCGTGTCGTAGTTCGATCGCATATATGCCGTTACATCGCGCGCGCTCATCGTCCTCATATCAAGCGCCGGCGCGCCGCCGATATTCAGGACCGCAAGATCGATCCGGCCGAACTTCTCGACCGCCGAGGCCACGACAGCTGCCGCGCTGTCCGGATCTCCGGCATCTGCGGCCAGAGCCAGACAGTGATCGCCCCGCTCCGCTACTTCCCGAGACAATTCTTCGAGGCGCTCTTTTCGACGCGCGGTGACAACCAGATGCGCGCCTTCTTCGGCCAGCCGCAAGGCGAGCGCGCGCCCCATGCCCGAAGAAGCCCCGGCAATCAGAACCGTTTTGCCCGTATAGCGCTCATGAGCCATCGGATCCGCCTGCTCCCAGTATTTTCGTCCCACCCAGACCAGCACGGCCGATACGAGCGCAAGGAAGAAACTGACCAACGCGACCGGCCGGGCCTCGTCGCCGATCACAACGAAGGATGCCGCAAGAGGCCCGAAGGCAAGGCCAAGAAGCTGCGCCGCCGGCATCAGCACGGCGACGCGGCCAAGACCGTCCGCTCTGAAGGCCAGGGCGAACTGGAACGGGTTGAGAAAAAGCCAGGTAAAGCCGAACACCGCACACAGCATTGCGAAGCCGGCCCGCGCGCCATGGGGGAGAGCATATATTCCGCCGGTTGCGACCGCGAGGATGAGAGCCCCCATGCAAAGCGCAAATACGACGTTTAGCCGCCGCACGAGGAGCGTGGCCAGAATGCCGCCCGAGACCTGAACCAGAAGGAGTATCGAGACCAAAGACTGGACCTGGTTCTGGCCAAAGCCTGCCTCTTTTCCCAGTGGCTCCAGATAAGCCCACAGCGCCCCGAGGGCGGCCATTTGCAGAAATGCGACGACAAGCACGATCCGCCTGCTCATAGACCATTTCAGTTTCTTGCCTTCGGTATGTGCAATCGGCACAAACCCGGACGGGAGGGCAAAGGAGAGCAAAGCCGCAACCGCCAGAAGAACCGCCAATGCAACGAATCCGCCGGGCCATCCCACCTCCGGAACGACGAGGCCGGCGAGAAGAGCGGCGACGGCGGCTTGCGCCACTGTTTGCGCAACGACGAAAATGGCTGCGATCCTGTCGGGTTTCGCCGTCCGGACGACCGTAC